>JBNMGS010000449.1:0-1510 GCA_050872365.1 Lachnospira sp. | reverse complement strand
ATTATGATATGTGCTTTAAACATAAATTTAATGTCTGTAACAATTATAAATTAAAATACTAACATGTCACAGCACAAAAACTAACATGTCAATGCAAGCACAACTGACATGTTAGTATAATTTAAATGTAAAAGGGTATAATTTTTACCATAAAAATCGCACAGGTAAAAATTGTACGATAAATACTAAATATAGTAATAACAGAAAATGTATAAAAAAGTTATTATAAGACCATAGAAAACAAGCACACAAAGGGGTGCAAACAAATATTTAAAGACGGTCTTTAAAAGAATTCAACGCAAAAATATAAGGTGTACATATTGCATATAAGAATGTGTATGTACAGAAATGGAGGATGTATAATGAATGATACTAATGGAAAGGTAAAGCCTTTCGGTATAAAAGATAAGCTGGGCTATATGTTTGGTGATTTTGGTAATGATTTTACATTTTTGTTATCAGCAATGTTTTTACTTAAATTCTACACAGACGTTATGGGTGTTTCAGCAGCACTTGTAGGACTTATGATGATGGCAGCAAGATTCGTTGATGCGATAACAGATGTAACTATGGGACAGATAGTTGATAGAAGCAGACCTGGTAAGAAAGGTAAGTTCGCTCCTTGGATAAGACGTATGTGTGGTCCGGTTGCAGTTGCTTCATTTCTGATGTATGCAACATATTTTAAGGGAATGCCAATGGGCTTTAAGATATTCTGGATGTTCTTCACATATCTTCTCTGGGGAAGCGTATGTTACACAGGAATTAATATTCCTTATGGTTCAATGGCATCTGCAATTTCAGATAACCCAACAGACAGAACATCACTTTCTAACTGGAGAACAATTGGTGCAACACTTGCACAGACAGCTATTGGTGTTATATTACCACTTGTAGTATATTATACAGATGCAGCCGGTAATTCAGTATTATCTGGCGAAAAGATGATGATTGGAGCATTAATCTGTTCAATAGGTGCAGTTATATGCTATATGCTCTGCTATCATATGACAACAGAAAGAGTTAAGGTAGAACAGAATACACAGAAGTTCTCATTCAAGGAACTCATTAAGCAGCTTGTTCATAATAAGTCATTAATAGGAATTATTGTATGTGCATTAGTATTCTTACTTGCACAGTTATCATTAAGCAATATGAATGCTTATGTGTATCCTAATTATTTTGGTAACATAAAGGCCATGTCTATTGCAAGTCTTGCAGGAACAGTTGTTATACTTGCACTTTCAACCTTTATAGTAAAGCTTGCTTCAAAGATAGGTAAAAAAGAATTATCAATTATAGGATGCTTTATAAGTGCAGCTTCCTTCATACTATTATTCATAATTCATACACACAATGTATGGGTATGGGTAGGATTAATAATCGTAGCGACAATAGGAACTTCAATGTTTAATATGGTTATATGGGCTATGATTACAGATGTAATTGACGAGTCAGAGGTTCAGACAGGAGTCCGTCAGGATGGAACAATTTATTCAGTATATTCCTT
>JBNMGS010000448.1:0-1525 GCA_050872365.1 Lachnospira sp. | reverse complement strand
TTCTTTTCCAGCTGCTATAGTTATTGATGGGTAGCCAGGAATCCTTATGCTCTGCTGGCTTCCCATTGTTTGCTTATCTGAATTAATATCCCCTGCATTTGCATCAAGTGATGGTGTGAAAGCATTATTGCTATTATCGTTGTTTTTGTTTTTATTAACTGCAAAATATACTGCTGTTCCTATCGCGGATACACACAATACTGCAATCAACACCATTATTATTCTGCTTTTTGTTATTTTCATAGAAATCCTCATCTCTGCGCACGTTTTTTGCGCATAACGAGTTTGTGTCAAGTGCGCGCAGACACAAATCTCGCGTGTGAAAAATTAATTTTTCACACTATCCCTCCTTTAACCATCATCTTTATGCTTTTTCATAACAGTGCAAACCAGCCATACAGCCAGTCTGCACTTTTTAATTATCTTGTGAAATATCTATACGTGTTAATTAAACTTAGCATTAAATCTTATATTACTAAGATAGTACTTGTCAGATAAATCACCATGGGCATCAAATCGGTAGCATATACAATCTACATCTGAAATATTTATGCTATACGTATAAGTTAATGTTTTATGATTATTCTTTTTAAGATCTATATCTTTCCCGGTAAAATCACACCACTTGCCATCAGATGCTCTTCTATATGTAATATCCATGTCTGCATATCCGTCCACATCCATATCTATCTTATATGTAATAGTAAATGTCATTGTACTACATACACGTTTTAACTCCTCTAAAGATGTTCCATCCATATATATAAAATTAGTACGGCCACCGTTTGTTGAACTGTTATTTGCACTGCTGCCACCAATAAAGAAATGATATTTAACCGGCTCTTCATTTTTACCATCTGTAACATGATATCTATCATTATCACTATAATTGAATTCCACCTTAAGCCAGCTTGCATACAGTGTCACTTCTCCCTGCTCTGCAAGGTTGGATGCTGATGCATCCGGTAAGTAAATAACCGCTCCACCATCTTCAACACACCAGCCCATAAATCTGTATGCACTTCTTGTTGTAACCGGCAGCTCATATTCTTTATCATATGTATACATAGCATCGTCTATTTCTGTTCCGCCACCTGTATCAAAATGTACAGTGTATTCATTTGCTGTCCATACTGGATAGAGCGTAATTCTTTCGCCATCACCAGATTTTAATCCACCTACAATCTCTTTATCAACGTACTTCTTTTCACCGCCTGCCTCTACAGACCATCCTTCAAATGTATAACCAGGTCTTGCAAAAGCATTGGCACTAAGTTCTGTTTTATCTGTATACATAAGTGGCATCTCCTCCATAGAACCTGTTGTTCCATCTCCATATGGCATAAACTGTATAGTATAGCTGTTTTCTTTCCAGTTAGCTGTATAAGTCCTGTCGCCTATAGAACCTGTTGTTATAACAACATTTTCGCTGATGCCATCTACACCAGTTCCACCCCATCCTGTAAATGTATAACCTTCACGTACTGGAGTCTTAAGAGTGATAACACTGCTGTCAACCTGATAT
>JBNMGS010000447.1:0-1546 GCA_050872365.1 Lachnospira sp. | reverse complement strand
ACTACATCTTCACCATACTTTTCAATGAATTCACCAAAGTACATACCTGCAAATATGCCCGATGCTATAACGGACTGTCCATCCGGATGCGCTGATAACTCCCAGCTCTCACCTATGACATCATAGTCACATTTCTTGCCAAATACTGTCCTTAACTTCGTTCCACCCCAAAGATTATCTTTAAATGCCGGCTCAAGTTTCATAATATCAGGAATATTTACTATAGTTCTGCTTTCATCCACATTTACAAAATCAATATCCTTTTTACGTTCAAATTCTGTTTCGCCCATAATCTCACCTATTCCAGTTTCGATAATAATTACATTAGAATCCGTAAGGTTAGATACCCTATGGGCAACTCCGATTGGTACACTCACCGTGTCATTCTTTGAATATTCTTTTACCTCACTGCCTATCTGGATTGTTGCGGTACCTTCTACTATAGTCCAACTTTCAAGCCTGTGCTCATGCTTATGAAGCTTCATACTCATCTTTGGATATATAGTAACTTTTTTCACCTTATAACTCTCAGATGATGTCAGAATTTCATGCATTCCCCATTGTCTGAACATTATACGCGAATTTTCAAAATAAGGCTTATATTCAAAAAAATATTCCTTTGCTATTGCCTTTATATCATCTATATGCTCACTGTCAGATATATAAGTAGCATCCTGCGTATTAACAACCGCAATATTATTTATGTTATTAGCCACAACAATGTGCTTTTCCGCTGTATTAAGAAGAAGCACATTTTCACAGTTATTTCTTATGATATTATTTCCATACACTAGCTTTCCAAGCTCTGCAACATCATACACATCATCCACATCTTTATAACTGAAATCTGCTTCTACCGGTATAACATTATCCATTCTGGCAAAAAGTTCTGCCTGCATACGAAAATGTGGAAACTGTTCCATAATATTTTCAGGAACTGCTATATTACGCTTAACTGTCTTTAGTCTGCGTCTGATCTTTTTCTTAAGCTGGCTGACATCAGGAAATATTTTCTGCAAAGAATGATTGAAATCTCCTACCATACACACATATATTCCTGCATGGTCATCTGCATTATCATTACTTATATCTTTTACAATATTGGCTATTGCACCATTTTTTGCAATCTCCTTGGCCTTAATGACAGAATCTTTGTAACTTCCATCTTCAATAATAAGGTCTGATACAGTCACCATCATTATATCTGATGCATTTAAAAATGCAGAAGCCAAAGAAACTGCGGCAAATGTACCACAGTTCTTGCTTTCATATATAATCCTGTATCGTAATCCCTGAAATGCCTTAAGCTGTGACTCCATAATGTCTTTATAACCCTCATTTGTCACAATTATGAATTCATCTGCAAAAGGTAAATTACGCACTATTGTATCCTGCAACAATGAACGTCCTTCACATATATTAAGAAACTGTTTGGGATAGTTTCTTCTTGAAAGTGGCCATAGGGTATTGCCTATGCCACCGGCTAGTATTACGCACTTCATATTAATCTCCTGTAACACTCACACATTAAAATAAATGTATGATT
>JBNMGS010000446.1:0-1628 GCA_050872365.1 Lachnospira sp. | reverse complement strand
GAAAGTATTGCCATTGGAAAGTTCATAGCCCATGTCTTAATCCACATTCCAAGAGATGGCTCTTTGAAAAGTATTGTTGCTACAAGACTCATAGTTGGACACATAATGCAGCATATACATATAGATATTGCATATGTGATAAACTGTGGTCTGTCTGTTGGTTTCATAACTGTAAATGCAAGCATCTTTGCTATCTTTCCTACTATAAAGAATTCAAGTATAAAAGCTACTGGTACCATTATAGGTAACTCGTGTGCTGCTGCTATAAAAGTTGTTCCATCAACTGTTCCTGTGTTAAGTGCTACATTATAAACAACCATTCCATAAACCATGATAGTTGCCATAATAATTGTAAATACTACGTCCTGAAATTTGTTTTTTGGCATAAAAAATCCTCCTTTAATGATAACTTTTAACATATTCAATACTTAATGTGTTGTTCGTTATCATCCGGGGATGTGTCGTTTCCAATAAAACCATTTCAAGCTTGCGTATTTTATCATATCTAAGATAATATTGTCAAATATTTTTTGATATTATCTCAGCCTGCTTAACTTCTTCTACAGATATTCCTAATAATTCTGCAGCTTCTTTATAACTTCTACCTGATAATACATTCATTATTAATATGCTATTCTTCCTGCTTGCTTCATCGGCCTTTTTCTTTTCTTCTTCAGCCTTTCTCTTTTCTTCTTCAGCTATTATCCTTGCTTCTTCCGCTTCTTTTTTTGCAGCTATCGCTTCCTGTATTGAATTCTTAGCATATTCCTTTGCATAATCTTCTACTATTTTACACATTTCATTCCGACCTCCTTCGGTTCCCTTAAAATAGTTTATTGCATTACTAATCTTTGGAAACTTCTCATTATAAAATGCTTCCTTATTCAGCATAAGCTGTAATAATTCTGATTTATCTGTACCATCGTTAATATATGTATTCGCAAATATTATATCTTCCCCATCTTTAATTGGAATATATACATCATTATTCTTCATGCATCTTGTTACATGTGTAACTGTCTGATTATTCTTTAGTGCATCATATTCTGATATATAAACAATTGTGACATCTGGAACATTATCAAACTCAGCACCTTTGGGTGTATACTTTGATGTTAATGCCGCCGCGTGAAACCTTGTTCTTCTGACATCTGAACTTGAATTACTTTTCTGTACCTCTATATTGCAATACGTTCCCTCTCTTGTCACACATAATGCATCCAATATTATTTCTCTTTGAAAGCTCTGTACTGTACTTTGTGCTGAAACCTTTACTACACATAACTCTGGCATATCAAGAAGAGTTCTTAATATTTCCTCACATACCCCTGGTTTCTCACCCATTAATCGAAATAACGCATCATCAATAATTCTAAGATTAGCTGCTATTTCTTTAGTTTCTTTTGAATACTGATTTAATCCCTTCATATCCTTCCCCTTTCTTAATTTTAAAAATGACTTTTCACTTTCATTTGTTATATGACACTATCTATATAACAAAGGGGTTAGGATTATCTACAATCAAATTATATACTATTCCTAAACCTGTTTGCAATAGTTTATCAATAACAAAAATTATATTTTCCTGCAAATATTTATACATACTATATATCATATTTTTATAAATG
>JBNMGS010000445.1:0-1632 GCA_050872365.1 Lachnospira sp. | reverse complement strand
TTATCAACCTTAGGACTCTGGCTTATCTTCCAGCATATTGCATGTTCACGTCCACCGCTTCCTACAACTAAAACCTTCATTATGTTATTCCTCCAGTTTTCGTACTAATTATACTTAATTGCCAGTATTATTAATATTAATACCGGCAATCTCTTAATATCCATTTAAATATGTATTTATACATATGAGTATCAGAAATGAATTCCGACACTCATCTTTAACACCACAAACTTACATAAAATGACTTATTTATTTACAACATTTATAAATAAATATATTAGTTATTATGCTCATTTGCAATCTTATTAATGGCAGCAGGAAGCAGCTTCCACTCTGCCTGTTCCATAACTCTTCTCTGAAGAGTTTCTGGTGTATCACCATCAAGAACATCAACAGCCTTCTGGAATATAATCTCTCCTGTATCCATACCCTCATCAACATAATGTACTGTTGCTCCTGTTACTTTAACTCCTTTAGCAAGCGCTGCCTCATGGACATGAAGTCCATAGAAACCTACTCCACAGAAAGAAGGTATAAGTGATGGATGAATATTAATGATTCTATGACTGTACTGATGAACCATTTCTTCCGGAATCTTAACAAGGAATCCAGCAAGCACTACAAGGTCTACATTGAGTGAATTGACCTTATCTAAAAGTGCCTTGTTGAACTCATCTCTTGTTGCATAATCCTTCGGAGATACACAGTAAGCTGCTATTCCATTATCTTTAGCTCTTGTAAGTGCATACGCACCGGCATTGTTACTTATAACAGCAACTATTTCTGTATTAGTAATAGTGCCATCCTTTACACCATCAATAATAGCCTGAAGGTTAGTACCGCCTCCGGATACCATAACTGCTACTCTTAGCATAAAGTAACTCCCTTCTCACCTGCTTCAACACTACCGATTACATAAGGTGTTTCACCTGCTGCCTTAATAGCCTCCATAGTTGTATCAACATCCTCTGGAGCTATTGCAAGTACAAGACCAATACCCATATTAAATGTGTTATACATCATATGCTCTTCAATCTCACCATCTGTCTGTAACATCTTAAAGATAGGTGGTACTTCGTAGCTGTCCTTCTTAACAACAGCTCTTACACCATCTGGGAGCATTCTTGGAATATTTTCATAGAAACCGCCACCTGTGATATGGCTGCATCCCTTAACGCGTACACCTGCGTTCTTTATAGACTTCATAGTCTTAACATATATCTTAGTTGGAGCAAGTAAAGCCTCTCCGAGTGTCTTTCCAAGTGACTCATAATATGTATTAAGTGACTCTTCTGTAATTGTAAATACACTTCTTACAAGTGAGAAACCATTAGAATGAACACCGCTTGATGCTATACCGATAAGTGTATCGCCCGGCTTTATATTTTCACCTGTTATAAGGTCTTTTCTGTCTACAACACCTACTGCAAATCCGGCAACATCATACTCATCAACTGGCATAAGACCCGGATGCTCTGCTGTTTCACCACCGATAAGTGCACATTCTGACTGACGGCAGCCTTCTGCAACACCACCAACGATTGTAGCTATCTTTTCTGGATAATTCTTGCCACAAGCGATGTAGTCAAGGAAGAAAAGTGGCTCTCCACCTGCACATACAACATCATTAAC
>JBNMGS010000444.1:0-1707 GCA_050872365.1 Lachnospira sp. | reverse complement strand
GCATTTTGTATGGGCTTGATATTATTATATATTCAATAGTAGACATTATGGGTAGTATAATAATGCTGGCATTTGTTGTTGTTGCAAGAAGAAAAAGGACAGAGGTGCTGGAAGCCGATGATACTCCGTTATATGTAGATGATGATGAATACTGGAAGTATGGCTTTTATTACAATCCCAATGACAGGCATATAATGGTGAAAAACAAAATGTATGATATGAATTATACATTTAATTATGCAAGCAGAGGTGCACAGATTATTGTAGCAATAATTACTGTTGTTATAACAGCTTCAATCATATTTACAGTAGCAGTACTTATTCCTTTTATAAATATAAAGATGAATGTTTATATATTCAATGACACTTTCATGGCAGATGGCGGCGGTTATAAATGTAGTATAAATATCGGAGACATACAGGAAGTACAGCTTTTTGATGAAATGCCTAAGGATAACTTTACAAAGGTTAATGGTGGTTCTACAAATGAATATGATGTAGGTAATTATAAGGGCAGGACATATGGCAAATGTATGCTTTTTATATGGGATGGTTATTCTCCAGTGCTTATGATAAAGAGCAGCAACAAAACAGTATTTGTGAATTCTAAAGAGGATGGATATACAAGGCAGATGTATGATGAATTGGTAAGATGTGCTGGAAAATAGATTGGATTTCGGAAAGATAAAATATACGGCTTGACTTAGAGTAAACTCAAGATGATAAAATAAGATTAATCCGTGTTATGTGCATCATATAAATGTAGTGTCAGCTTGCTTATCGTTGGATTTTCTGACTACAGCATCATATTATGCAATACACAATATATATAATAAAAAATACGGATAATATGAAAATAATGGAGAGAATGGCTATGTATGAATTAATAGAACGAATAAATGAAGCAGCAGATGTCAAGAAATTCACCGTTGAAGAGCTTGATAAGCTTGCAGCAGAAATAAGAGAAGCACTTTTTAACAGACTTACAAAGATTGGTGGACATTTTGGACCTAATTTTGGTATGGTTGAGGCAGAGATAGCATTACATTATGTGTTTAATTCACCAACAGACCAGTTTGTTTTTGATGTTTCACACCAGAGTTACCCACATAAAATACTGACTGGAAGAAAAGCAGGATATATTTATGATGATCATTTTTCAGACGATTCAGGATATACTAATCCGGATGAGAGCGAACATGATTTGTTTAATGTAGGACACACATCTACTTCTATTTCACTTGCATCAGGACTTGTTAAGGCAAGAGATTTAAAGGGTGAAAAGAGAAATGTTATTGCTATTATAGGTGATGGTTCATTATCCGGTGGTGAGGCTATGGAAGCGTTAAATGTAGCAGGAAGTGAGCTTAATTCGAATTTTATTATAGTTGTTAATGATAACGAAATGGCTATTGCAGAAAATCATGGCGGAATATATAAGAACCTTGCAAAGCTTCGTGAAACTGAAGGAAATGCCGAAAATAATATATTCAAGGCATTTGGTCTTGATTATATGTATGTTGAAAATGGTAATGACATACCAACACTTATTGATACATTTAATAAGGTTAAAGATATAGATCATCCAATAGTAGTTCATATACATACTATAAAGGGACTTGGCTATAAGATAGCAGAGGAGAATAAAGAAGCATGGCACTGGTGTATGCCTTTTAACAGGGAAACAGGACTTCCAACAATAGATTT
>JBNMGS010000443.1:0-1717 GCA_050872365.1 Lachnospira sp. | reverse complement strand
CTCTAATATATTTTATTTCAAAACGAACTTTCAACATTTTATCATTATATATATTCAATTCAAATACTCACAATTCATATATCATATTCAATTATATGATATTGTTCAATATATGCTTCATATAATTACGCATTCTTAAGAAATGCTTCATAACCCTTTAACGTTTCATAAAGGTCAGCCTTACTTATAACTTCATATGGTGCGTGCATATTCTGTACTGCAATTCCACTATCAATAACATTCATGTCAAGATTGGCAAGTATATAAGCGATAGTTCCACCACCGCCAATATCAACTTTTCCAAGCTCTGCTGTCTGGAATGAGACTTCGGCATCATCCATTATTTTTCTTAATTTCCCAACAAATTCAGCTGATGCATCATTAGAACCGCTCTTTCCTCTTGCACCTGTATACTTGTTAAACACCATACCTTTGCCAAAATATGCTGCATTTTTCTTTTCAAAAACCGAAGCATAATTAGGATCATATGCAGCACTTACATCTGATGATAACATATAAGAATTAGCAAGTGCTCTTCTTAACTTAAGTTCACTATATTCGCCACATCTGTCCATAACTTCCGCAACCATATTTTCAAAGAATCTGGACTGCATACCTGTCGCACCTACACTGCCTATCTCCTCTTTATCAACAAGTATGCAGACTCCTGTTCTTTTTGTCCTGGCCGCATTAACAAGTGCTATAAGTGATGGATATGCACATACTCTGTCATCATGTCCATAGCCTATTATCATACTTCTATCTATACCATAATCTCTCGCCGGACCAGCTGGAACCGCCTCTAATTCAGCTGACAAAAAATCTTCCTCTTCAATTCCATATTTATCTTTAAGTATGGCAAGTATATTTTTCTTTACAGCATCCTTATCAGAAGTCTTCTTATCCTTATCAGATGATTCATCTGCCTCTTCCTGTTTTGCCGGCATACTTCCGACAAGTATATCAAGTGCCTCACCCTCAACAACCTTAGCAGCTTTCTTGTCCATCTGTTCTGATGCGAGATGAATAAGGAGATCTGATATTCCAACCACAGTATCATTCATATCTTCACCTATAACAACCTTAACTGTGGTTCCATCTTTAAGTGCAACCACTCCATGAAGTGCGAGCGGTGTAGCAACCCACTGATATTTCTTGATTCCACCATAATAATGTGTATCAAGAAGAACAAGTCCAGTTTCTTCATATAAAGGATTCTGCTTAATATCAAGCCTTGGAGAATCAATATGTGCTCCAAGTATGTTCATGCCTGATTCTATTGAATCTTCACCTATATTAAAGGCAACTAACGCTTTATTCATATTAACAGCATATACCTTATCTCCTGCTTTTAATTTCTTATCAGCAGCAATTATGCTTTTAAGATTCTTATAACCAGCTGCCTCTAATATACGCACGCCCTCCTCTACACATTCTCTTTCTGTCTTACATAACGATATGAATTTTCTATATTCATCTGCAAAATCAAATACTTCCTTTTTCATAGCTTCATCATACTTATTCCATGCATTTAGTCTTTCCATTATATCTGATACCTCCATCTTTTTAAGATATATTATATACTCTTTTATGTTTTAGATTATCCCTTTTATATATGATATTTTCTATTGTTATATCACACAGCCTTATTGTATAACTTCTTACATTCCAATAATCTGATTAATAATAAATGAGTGACAAAATATCTTTGAAACAT
>JBNMGS010000442.1:0-1737 GCA_050872365.1 Lachnospira sp. | reverse complement strand
CCTCAACACCTATAAGATCTACGTCCTTGTCATCCATAAAGTCTGCAAACATACCTATAGAATTAGAACCACCACCAACGCAGGCAACTACTGCATCTGGAAGTCTTCCTTCCTTCTCTAATATCTGTCTTCTTGCCTCTGTAGATATTATTCTCTGGAATTCCTTAACCATCTTAGGATATGGATGTGGTCCTACTGCCGAACCGATTACATAAAATGTATCTTCTGCTCTTTCAGCCCATGTTCTTATAGCCTCATTAGTGGCATCCTTAAGTGTTGAACTTCCTGTTGTAACCGGCTGTACTTTAGCACCTAAAAGCTCCATTTTAAATACATTAAGCGCCTGTCTTTCAATGTCCTCAGCACCCATATATACTGTACATTCCATACCAAAAAGTGCTGCTCCGGTTGCTGTTGCAACTCCGTGCTGTCCTGCACCTGTTTCAGCTATAACCTTAGTTTTTCCCATTCTCTTTGCTAAGAGAATTTGTCCTATTACATTATTAATCTTATGTGCTCCCGTGTGGTTAAGGTCTTCTCTTTTAAGATATATCTTTGCACCATATTTCTTACTGAGTTTTTCTGCATAATATAAAGGATTTTCTCTTCCTACATACTCCTTAAGATAATACATATACTCCTTTATGAATTCAGGGTCATTCATAGCATCGTTAAATGCTGTTTCAAGCTCGTTAAGAGTGTTCATAAGTGACTCTGAAACATACTGTCCGCCAAACTGTCCATAATATCTGTTATCTGCCATTGTTACTCCTCTTTTCCCATTTTTTATTTTGCATATATATAATCAGTCTTTTACAGCCTGCTTTGCTGCTCTTGCATTACATATAAATTCTTTTACTTTTTGTTCATCCTTGCCTTTTATCAAAACATCATCGTATTCTACGCCTGAACTTATATCAACTACATCAGGTTCAACACATTTAATAGCTGCTGCCACATTGGAACTGTTAAGTCCTCCTGCTAAAAACAACTTTTTCTCCTTTAATTCAATCTCTTTGACACTATCCCAGTCAAATGTTTTTCCAGAACCCGGAATTCCTGCATCAAGAAGAATTCCTACCACCTTATCCATATTTGTGGCACTCTCTATGCTTTTCTTTACACCATCTATATCATCCTGTGATATATTTACTGCCCTTATAATTGGAAGCTTACATAAACTGTATACATTTTCTTTAAGTTCACCATGTATCTGAATATAGTCAAAGCCTTTATCCTGTATCTTTAACACCTGTTCTTCATCCGGTGACACTGTAACAGCCACAGTTTTTATGTCCGATTTTTTCAACATTTCAACCATTCTGCCAGCTTCTTCTATTGTTACATCGCGCTTGCTTTTTGGATAAAATACAACCATTCCACCATAGTCGGCACCATACTTTATAAGTAGATTAACATCTGCCATGCTTGTGATACCACATATCTTGACCTCTGTAAGCCCATTTTTGTCTATAAGCTCTGTTTTATCACATTCATTATCATATACACCCTTGAACTCTGCTATAAGCTCCTGCGGCTTTTCCGCCTCCATAAGCACTGTTCCTATAAGAAGGGCATCGGCACGGCTTTTGGCAAGTACCTTTATATCATCTGTGTCTGACACTCCACTCTCCGATACAAGCACCTTTCCTGCCTCTCTCATCTGTGGCGTAACCATATCACAGAGCTTCTTTGTAGTATCAAGATTAACCTCAAATGTTTTAAGATTTCGGTTAT
>JBNMGS010000441.1:0-1745 GCA_050872365.1 Lachnospira sp. | reverse complement strand
CTCAAGTGCCTACATCATATGTATCTCACTCTCAACAATGCATACTGGACATTCATAAATATCTCCCTTGCCATACTTTGCTTCATATGCCTTTACAAGATTCTGTCTTCTCGTAACTGAAAGTGATTCTGGAAAGCAGTCTCTTGAAACTGCAACAATACCTATTTTCATAACTGGTGTATTATTCATAATTATCTCCTTTTTTGATATTCATTATCAATTTATATACTCATTATTAATCTAATCCGGATTATTCAAATATACCTATATCGTTATATTCTTTCCCTTCAGTCCGTTAAATGCACCTTCTATATGTGCATCTTCATGGGCTATCAGCCATTTATTAGATGCTGCAAGAAGTTTATCTTCTGCAGTTGCGTGAGTATTAACTACATCAAGATTAGTTCCTTTGGGAAGTACTACAACGCACCTGAATCCCTGTCCGTCCACACCGCATGGTGCATAGTGCAGGGTTGTTGCATACACTTCAATAGCAGTTCCCTTAGGCACAAAAAAGCCCTCAATCTTAGATGTATCATATGTAAAATCATCTTCCACATCTTCTCTTTTTCCAAGCAGCAGAATCATGTCTGTAGCTGCAATATTTACCTCTGAACTTCTATGATATTCCAAAGCATTAAGCTTCTGGTTATGTCCGTTACAATAACCTGTCTGTACAGGAGTTCCACCATATATGCTCTCTTCCATCACCTTATGAATCCGTGTGTGTTCAAGTTTTTCATCACCCGGAACATACACAACATCTTCCGGCATATCATATGAATCCATAGTTTTCACTATTTCGCTGGTATCAACATCAGAAATAACTCTGCCGTATTTCTTAAATCCAGCATCCAATACACTCTGCAAAACCATACCTCCTTTTGAATTTAAAGCAGTAACTTTTATAAAGTATCTTTCTAAAAGTTATTCTATCACTGTTTAATCTTCAATTCAACAAAAAAATCTCCGGTTATCAAAAAAGTATCTCTTTAAGATACAATTCCAATAACCGGAGATTAATGTTAGTCTGCAATAATTCTATTTCCTACATTATTACCCTTGATAATGCATCAATAATAATTCCCCATGCTACACCACTCACATAAAGAATAGCAAGGATTCTCAAATTATCCTTCATATCATCATTCTCTCTGAATAATACAAGTATGCCTACTCCCGAACCGGCAAGCAATCCTGCCATAAGAGAGCCAAGTCCAAGCACACCTTCAATATAAAGCTGTGTTAATACTACTGATGATGCACAGTTTGGAATAAGTCCTATTATACCCGCTATCATAGGACCAATAACAGGTTTATTAAGAATAATATTTCCTAAAGTATCTTCACCAACAAAGTGAATTATAGTATTCAGTGCAAAAGAAATAACAACAATAAACGCAAATATTGTTATAGTATGTCTTAATGCTGACTTGAATATGCTTGTCTCACAGCCACAGTGGTCATGGTCACATACATGTCCAATCTTCTCCACCATATTATAACTTTTTCTGCTTCTTCTCACTATAAGATCAATTGCCACACCCATTACAAGACCTATGATAATCTTCATAAGTATAAGTTTGACAAGAACTAATATATTCACCTGTTCAGATAAAAATACTGGTATCATCTCGTCTGATGTTGACATAAATATAGCAATAAGAGTACCCATTGTGATTACTTTGCCCGCATACAGGTTAGATGCCGCTGTGGAAAAACCACACTGTGGAACAGCTCCAAGT
>JBNMGS010000440.1:0-1766 GCA_050872365.1 Lachnospira sp. | reverse complement strand
TTACTTCACATACTGTCTTATGAAGTACTGGAGCTGTTCTGATTTCTTCGATAGCATTAGGAACCTTTACCTTTGCAAGTTCACTTAACTTGTCAACAAGTTCAAAATCTCCCATAGATGCATACTTAGGATCTATAGCTTCCATTACGCTTCTTGTGAACTTATATGGACTTGCTGTAGATGCTATAACAGTCTTAGTGTCATCCTTGGTATCTTCCTTATACTTGTTATAAACTGTAGCAGCTACTGCTGTATGTGTATCGATAACATATCCACATGTTTCATAAAGTTCCTTTATCGTTGCAGCATCCTCTGCCTCTGTAGCATAGTTACCATAGAAGTCTGAAAGCTGTGCCTTCATATCATCCGTTATCTCATACTTGCCTGTTTCCTTAAGAGAAGCCATGAGCTCTCTGTTCTTTTCGGCATTGTTTCCAGCTATTCTATAGATAAGTCTTTCAAGGTTGCTTGAGATAAGAATATCCATTGATGGAGAAGTTGTAAGAACAAACTCTCTGTTTCTGTCATACTCACCTGTTGTAAAGAAATCGTATAATACTTTATTCTCATTAGATGCACATATAAGCTTATTAATAGGAAGTCCCATATTCTTAGCATAAAATGCAGCAAGAATATTTCCAAAGTTACCAGTAGGAACTACTGCATTAATCTTCTCGCCTTCCTTTATCTCTCCCTTAGCAAGAAGTCTTGCATATGCATATACATAATATACAATCTGAGGTACAAGACGTCCGATATTGATAGAGTTAGCTGATGAGAACTGGAATCCAGCATCATTCATAACCTTTTCAAGTGCTTTATCACCAAATATATTCTTAACCCCTGTCTGTGCATCATCGAAGTTACCCTTAATTCCGATTACGTGAGTGTTAGCACCCTTCTGTGTAACCATCTGCTTTTCCTGAATAGGACTTACACCGTTCTTAGGATAAAATACTACTATTCTTGTTCCTGGAACATCTGCAAAGCCTGCAAGTGCAGCCTTACCTGTATCTCCTGATGTTGCTGTAAGGATTACTATTTCATTCTTAACATCGTTCTTCTTAGCTGATGTTGTAAGTAAGTGTGGTAATATAGATAAAGCCATATCCTTGAATGCAATAGTTGCACCATGGAATAATTCCAGATAATAAGCTCCCTCTGCCTTAACCAGTGGTGCTATCTCTTCAGTATCAAACTTAGAATCATAAGCCTTGTCAATACAGTTCTTTAACTCTTCTTCTGTAAAGTCATCAAGCATAAGCTTCATAACTTCGTAAGCAACTTCCTTGTAAGACATCTTTGAAAGTTCTTCTAAGCTCTTATCTAATGAAGGAATAGATTCTGGTACGAATAATCCGCCATCTGGAGCAAGTCCCTTTAATATAGCCTGTGAAGCTGTTACTCTTACATTATCATCCCTTGTACTTCTGTAAAATAAACTCATCTTGTATTCCACCTTTTTATTTTATTGAGGTGAATCTTGATTATTATAATACTGTATCATAGTCGGGGGCTTTTGACCCTCACATCATTATATATTATTGATTATTAACTGCATATTTATTCATATACTAGCCTGACCTTTATAACATATAACGTTTAACTTCTTTCATATAGTATCTTTCATAATCAGATTCCTGCTAAAATGCTTTAAACAGAAAATATTATACAACAAGGCATACAAGAAAAACAATAGGTATATTGAATTATTCGCATTTTCATAATAAAATAGATTTACTTATACATAAATACATTGAATAATG
>JBNMGS010000439.1:0-1798 GCA_050872365.1 Lachnospira sp. | reverse complement strand
TTCCTTCCCCATAAACGCAAACCCATAACTTCTTATCATATTCTCACTAATTCCTGACACAATAAGTTCAGTTGCATATCCTTTATCCTTAATCTGCTTCAATGCCCTGTTTGCCGCATCTTCTAAGCTTGAATCCTTTTTCCTGTCATATACTTTGAATTCTATTATATATGAATACATCGCATCTTCCCTGGCTTTCATCATAATATCATATCTGCCTATTCCACTTTCTCTGTTTGACGTTATCATATACTTATCGTCAAGCTGTGCCATAAGTCCAAGAACAAAACCATGATAAAACCTTTCCGTTTCTTCGATTGAACCAGACTTTGAACCGCAGTCAAAATAACTAAATGTTGCCATAGTAGTCATATTCATATAATAATTCATAGCCTCAATATCATTTTTTAATAACGCTTCCTGAAAGCTGGCATAACTTCCTTTGCTTCTGTTAAACCACGTTGCAAACATTCCTGCAAACATCTTTTTAACTTCTTTATTTGTGAGTTGCAATTTATATATATCATATTCCATATGCTCAATCCTAAGATAACCTGTTGTAAAAAGTAAATTCCAGACAGCATTTTCATCCGTTTCTAATCCAGCAAAATCAATATTCTCATTAATTACAGCACTAATAGGAATATCATTCATCAAATCTTCCATAGCACACTTTATCCTCTTGGAACCTTTGGCAACAAGCGTATTAACAAGAGAATTAGCACTTGTATTAGCCCAATATGCATCAAATCTTCCTTTTGAATCTATAAACTTGATTATAGACCATGGATTATATATATCCTTACAGCTTCCTATGGTAAAACCATCATACCATCGCTTAACATTATTAAAGCTGCCTTCAAGCCCGGTATGCCTGAGCGCTGCTATAGTTTCTTTTTCTGTGAAACCAAATGCTGTTTCATACTTATGAGAAGTCATAGTAACCACTTCAAGATGATTCATATCCGAAAATATAGACTCCTTACTAACCCTTGTAATTCCTGTAAGAAGAGCCTTTTCAATATTAGGATTAGTTTTAAATGTATTATTAAAAAAGCTTCTCATAAACTTTAACATTTTATCCCAATAGCCACTAAAATAAGCCTCTTGTATGGGCGTATCGTACTCATCAATAAGTATTATTGTTTTCTTCTTATAATACTTATATAGTAGGTTAGACAATAAACGTATGGACAAACTTGCCATATCATCATCCATATCCATATTAATCTTATTATATTCATTCTGCTCATTTTCAGAAAATGCTTTCATATCTATATTTAACTTCCAAATTATATTTGAAAATAATTCTGTAATAGCATATTTAATAGCATACATAGCTCCTTTATAATCGTCCGCCTTAACTCCTGCTAACGATAAAAATATAACCGGATAAGTTCCCTGCAGCTTGCGGTATTCCTCATAATTCCATATACTTAGCCCACGAAAAAGATTTTCTCTGTCACTATAACCAATTGAAAAAAAACATTCAATCATACTCAGATTAAGTGTCTTTCCAAAGCGTCTTGGTCTGGTAATAAGTGTCACATCATCTCCAGACTCCCACCATTCTTTAATAAATGATGTCTTATCTACATACATAAGATTACGCATTCTTATCTTTTCATAGTCCTGAACACCAACGCCAACCCTATCTCCATCCACATAAACACAATAATCTGTAACAACATCCAATTCCTTATCTTTGCCCGGCCTGACCGCATCTTTGGGTATCTTCCATCTGTTGCCATCCTTATAAACACCTGTAATCTTTCCAAGTGCACACCAGTAATTAACC
>JBNMGS010000438.1:0-1803 GCA_050872365.1 Lachnospira sp. | reverse complement strand
ATATTATACATAATAACAGACATCAACATCATTCCTGCTGTCTCTGTTCTTAATATTCTTTTACCAAGTGTTATTATATTACATTCTGCTTCTTTGGCAAGCTCAAGTTCATCTCCATCAAATCCACCTTCAGGACCTATAAATATTCCGACTTTCTGTCCAGGTTTTATAGCTGATACTACCTTACGCGTGTAATCCATACCCTCTGCACACTCATATGGTAAAAGAAGAACATCGAGCTCCTTAGCTATTTCTAACGCCCGTTTAAAGTTAACAACATCTGATATCTGTGGTATTATACTTCTTTTACTCTGCTTTGCAGCACTCTCTGAGATTGCATTCCATCTTGTAACCTTTGACTTTGCTTTCTTATCATCAAGCTTTACAACACTTCTTTTCATGGAAACAGGAATAATCCCATACACTCCAAGTTCTACCATTTTCTGTATTATAAGTTCCATCTTATCAGCCTTTGGAAGTCCCTGGAAAAGATATACTTTAACTGGCAGTTCGTTAGTTTTCTGCCTGGTTTCAACAATTCTTGTTGTCACAACATCATCTGTTATCTGTTCTATAGTACAGATATAATCATAATTATCTCCACTGCTTATAAGCACTTGATCTCCTGCCTTAAGCCTTATAACATTCTTTATATGATTAACATCACCACCACGTATATCTATATAATCATCAGATATATTTTCGTGCTCTGCAAAAAAATGATACATAACAATCCTCATTCCTGCGCACATTTTTTACATACAGAGCTTGTGTCAAGTGTGCGCAGACACAACTCCAGCATATTATAATACAACTTTACAATATTCGTTTTATCTACGCCTTGCAGTTACATTAACCCATTCTCCATCATGATTTATCTCAACTATTTCAAGTTCAGGATTCTTTTTAAAGCTTTCTACGACCTCATCCTCTTTAGTATTGATAATACCAGATGTTATAAAATAAGCACCATGCTTCATATGTTCATGTATATTAACCGAAAGTGGTTCTAACACATCAGCAAGAATATTAGCACATACTATATCGTAGCATTCATAACCACATGCATCCTTAACAGACTTATCATCTATAATATTTCCTTCTATTACTTCAAACTGTTTTGCTGTAATATTATTCTGTTCTGAATTCTCATGTGATGCAATGATTGCATTCGGATCCAGATCTGTTCCAAATGCATGTGCTGCACCATATTTTATTGCAACCACCGATAATATCCCGCTTCCACAGCCTACATCAAGGACATTATCCCCTGGTCTGACATATTTTTCAAGCTGTTTTATAACCATTCTTGTTGTCTCATGAGAACCAGTACCAAAAGCTGTACCTGGATCAATACTAAGAACAGGATGTCCTTTCATGTCTTCTGTGACTTCTTCCCATGTTGGTTTAATATACAGATTACCTATAGTAAATGTATGCCAGTACTGTTTCCAGTTATTAATCCAGTCTTTATCCTCTGTTTCTGATCTTGTTATAGTTCCCTCACCTACATCAACAAACATTCTGAGATCTTCAATTTCCTGCTCTGCCTTTTTTACAAGAGTTCCATCATCTTCATCAGAATCTATATAAAAATTAACAACTGCAGTACCATCATCAGGTGGCAGATCCGGGATAAAATCCACAAACATAGTCTTAGCTTCTTCCTGTGTAAGCTGCACATTATCCTGAATTTCTATTCCTTCAATTCCTATGTCGTCAAGTGCACTGCTGATAAGCTCCATAGCCGCTGTTGTTGTCTTAATCGAATATCTGTTCCACTTCATTACGCACAATAGCTTT
>JBNMGS010000437.1:0-1818 GCA_050872365.1 Lachnospira sp. | reverse complement strand
GGCATATACAGAGTTATGGTCAAATATATAGCACCAGTGCTTCTTCTTATAATTCTTGTGTTTTACACGCTTGCACAGTTTGGGGTTATCAGTTATTAATATAAATACCTTTTGCCCTCTTGTATCATAATTATATTACCTCCTGAATATACATTTATAAGTGTATATTCAGGAGGTTTTTGTTATGGAATCTAATATGCCTTATACGGATAGTGGTTTTGATATGTACAATGATATTAAACACAGAACTAATGGCGAAATATACCTTGGTGTTGTAGGCCCGGTAAGAACAGGTAAGTCAACATTTATAAGACGGTTTATGGAAATGTGCGTGCTTCCTGTCATGAAGGATGATAATGAAAAGAAAAGAGCAACAGACGAACTTCCACAGGCATCAGGTGGAACTACTATAATGACAACAGAACCCAAATTCATTCCTAAGGAAGCTGCAATTATATCACCTTTTGATGGGATAAGTATGAAAGTAAGGCTTGTGGATTGCGTTGGATATATGATTGATGGCGCAAACGGGCATATGGAAAATGGTGTTGAGAGAATGGTAAAAACACCATGGAGTAACCAGGAAATTCCGTTTTCAAAGGCGGCAGAGACTGGTACTAAAAAGGTGATTACGCAGCATTCAACAATAGGAATAGTTGTAACAACTGATGGAAGTATAACAGGTATAGACAGGAAAGATTATATTCCGGCAGAAGAAAAAACGATAAATGAACTAAAACAGATAGGTAAACCATTTGTTGTGCTTCTTAACAGTATTAAACCTTTTTCAAAAGAGACGAAAGAACTGGCAGATGATATGATTAAGACATATGATGTTTCGGTGCTGCCGGTTAATTGTGACCAGCTTAAACAGGATGATGTGACCAGAATATTTGAAAATGTTTTAAAAGAGTTTCCTGTTAAAGAGATAGATTTTAATACTCCTGCATGGACACAGGTGCTTCCATCACAACATTGGCTAAGAAAGGAACTGTGCCAGGCTGCATACAGAGTGCTCGAAGATATTAATACAATAAAAGATGCTGATAAATACGAATATAATGAGGATAATAAGTACATAAAACAGATTTTGATTAGTGATGTTAATATGGCAGAGGGACTGATAAATGTAGATTATGATATGAATCAGGGGATATATTATGATATATTGAGTGAACTTACCGGAACAGATATACGTAATGAGTATGAACTTGTTAGTACAATTAAAGAGCTTTCCGTCAGAAAGAAGGAATTTGAGAGTATAGGCGATGCTATGTCACAGGTTAATCTGTCGGGCTTCGGAGTTGTGACACCTGTAAGAAGTGCTATAGAATTGGATGAACCGGTGGTTATAAAAAATGGCAGCAAATATGGTGTGAAGATAAAAGCAAGAGTTCCTTCGGTTAATCTGCTGAAAACACAGATTAATATAGAGATTGCACCTATAGTAGGAACTAAAAACCAGGCAGATGACCTGATTAATTATATAAAGGATAATACAAGTGACAACCCGGATGGCATATGGGATACTAATATATTTGGCAAGACAATAGAACAGATAGTTGATGATGGCATATATGAAAAGACACACAATATAACTAAAGAAAATATGGATAAAATAAGTGAGACAATAGAAAAAGTTATGAATGAAAATTCAGGACTAGTTTGTCTTATAGTGTAGATAGGTGCTTGATTGTATATGGAAAATCTGATAAAATTAACTGTAAATAATGTAATGCAGAAATGAGGATTAATATGAAAAAGGTAGAAGATTACGTAAGAAGTATTCCAGACTTTCCAGAAAAAGGAATTATATTC
>JBNMGS010000436.1:0-1826 GCA_050872365.1 Lachnospira sp. | reverse complement strand
TGGTACTTCGTAGCTGTCCTTCTTAACAACAGCTCTTACACCATCTGGGAGCATTCTTGGAATATTTTCATAGAAACCGCCACCTGTGATATGGCTGCAGCCCTTAACACGTACGCCTGCGCTCTTTATAGACTTCATAGTCTTAACATATATCTTAGTTGGAGCAAGCAAAGCCTCTCCGAGTGTTTTTCCAAGTGAGTCATAATATGTATTAAGTGACTCTTCTGTGATTGTAAATACACTTCTTACAAGTGAGAAACCATTAGAATGAACACCGCTTGAAGCTATACCTATAAGTGTATCGCCCGGCTTTATATTCTCACCTGTTATAAGATCTTTTCTGTCTACAACGCCTACTGCAAATCCAGCAACATCATACTCATCAACTGGCATAAGGCCTGGATGTTCGGCTGTTTCACCACCAATAAGTGCACATTCAGACTGACGACAGCCTTCTGCAACACCGCCAACGATTGTAGCTATCTTTTCTGGATAATTCTTGCCACAAGCGATGTAGTCAAGGAAGAAAAGTGGCTCTCCACCTGCACATACAACATCATTAACACACATAGCAACTGCATCGATACCGATAGTATCATGCTTATCCATAATAAATGCCAGCTTAACCTTAGTTCCGCAGCCGTCTGTTCCTGAAAGGAGTACAGGGTCTTCCATCTGCTTAATCTTTTCAAGTGAAAATGCACCTGAAAAACCACCAATTCCTCCTAATACTTCTGGTCTGAATGTAGACTTAACTGCATCCTTCATTAATTCAACTGACTTGTAACCTGCTTCAATATCAACACCTGCGTTCTTGTAATCCATTATTGTCCTCCGTTCTTGTGTGTCTGCAAAAGTATTATGATATAATATCAAGGTAAAAAGTATTTTATTTCCTGACTGATATATGCGAATTGAATTAATCATAAAGCAATACAACAATTCGACTATATCATACAATGATATACCATATAATCTATATACGAAACTCTATGCATATATACCCTACAGATTCTATTATTCTAATAAGTTATATAATGATGTTGTGGGCAAAAGATATTTTGCCCACAACTGATGTGTACGGGTAAGTGTATGACCTATGACCTTGTAACCCGTCCCAATATGAGCGTAAAAGTTGGATGATAATTCCACGATATGCAAATATTGGGGTAATAATCTGTTATTAATAATTCTTGTAACCAACTTCCTGAAGTCTTGCGTCCTTAGCCTGTACGCTTTCCTTTAATTCCTTAGTGTAATTCTTAAGTCTTTCAAGAAGCTTATCATCTGATGTTGCAAGAATCTTAGCTGCAAGTATACCTGCATTAGCACCACCGTTAATAGCAACTGTTGCAACTGGGATACCTGTTGGCATCTGAACTATTGAATATAATGAATCTCTACCTCCGAGAGAAGTTGTATGCATAGGAATTCCTATGACTGGCATAGGGAATATAGCTGCACACATTCCTGGCAAATGTGCTGCCATTCCTGCACCTGCTATGATCACCTTGAATCCTTTTTCCTCTGCTGTCTTGGCATATTCAAAGAAAACATCTGGTTCCCTGTGTGCTGAGATAATCGTCATCTCATAAGATACACCTAACTTATCTAATATGTCTGCTGCCTTAGCCATAACAGGCATATCAGAATCGCTACCCATAACTATTCCTACTAAAGCCATGTTTAACTTCCTCCCATTCTGATAGAAAAGTAACTATCACATTAAAATAATATTATTAAATTAAGTATTGCTGGAATTAACTTTTTCGTTCATAATCTATCATGAATACCATGATATAATGTATATTTTCAGAATGTAACAT
>JBNMGS010000435.1:0-1831 GCA_050872365.1 Lachnospira sp. | reverse complement strand
TTACTAATAATATAAATATTTACATAATTAATTATAAACATAACAAATAATCGTTTGTGATTTAATTATGTATGTAATGAGCAAAGGAGAATACAATGGGAGACAACAAGTTGGTCAGAGCGCTTGGACTAAAAGAAGCGATTAGTATGACTATAGGAACAGTAGTAGGAGTTGGATTATTTACGTGTGGATCTGCACAGATAGGAAGTGTTGGTTCATGGATTATTGGATTTACATTTATAGCACTTTTGATATCTATATGGCCATGTCTTATATATGGAGAGATGTCAGCAGCATTGCCATGTGCTGGAGGAACTTATAACTATGCTAAAAGAGGGCTTAACAGAGTTTGGGCTAATCTTGCTGGCTGGCATTATATAGTGTCAGTAGTAGCTATTGGCGCAGGCGAAACATTAGCATTTGCTAATTATTTTAAAATATTACTTGATCAGCTTGGAATAAATATTGCATGGATGGATTCAAGGGTTATTGCAATTATTCTTGTTGCTGTATTTCTTGTGCTTAATTTCAGGGGAATTGAACAGTCTGGAAAAGCTCAGACTGCATTTATGTTTTTCTTTTGGGGATGTTCAGTTTGTTGGTTTTTATATATGATACCCAAAGTACACCTTGAGTATTTTGGTGGAATCGCCATGAATTCGCTTCCACCTTTTAATGAAATGATGTATATATTTGGTCTTGTGTGGTGGTGCTATACAGGCTTTGAAACATGTGTATCTATGGGAGCAGAGACAAAATATCCTCAGTATACATTACCAAGGGCACTTAAAATATCAGTATTTATGGTTTTTGCACTAAATGCTTTATTTCAATGGTTTCTTGTTGGCCTTGTTCCAAAGGAATTTTATGGGGTTCTTGCGGCAGCTGATGCACCATATGCAGAAGGACTTAAAGCAGTTGGTCTTGTAGGATTCCCGATTATATTGTTATGTATAGGAATTGCATTTGGAGGAGATTTATCTACTATAAATCCTGGAATTGCCGCACCTGCAAGATATATATATACTATGGCTGAGGATGGAGCACTTCCGAAGTTTCTTGGTAAGATTCATCCAAAGTTTAAAACACCTTATATAGCTGTAATTATGGTTGGAATTATTAATTTCATATTAATTGCAACAGGTTCAATTGATTATATTGCTTCGGTTTCACTTATTTCACTTGCTATATGTTATATGATAGGTTGTTTATCTTATATAGGACTTAAGAAAAAGTATCCTGATATGAACAGACCATATAAAGCACCTTTAGGAGTAGCAGGCTGCATAGTTACAATTGTTATATATGTATTTATGCTTATATTTGCTGATAAAATTGCGCTTATTACATCAGGGATAATAACAGTTGTGTGCATAATATTTTATTATTTATATTCACATAAAAAGGAATTTAAAATGCCTACAATTGAGGAAGAAATTGGTGTTATAGAAGAGCCAGACGAAGAAACCAGAAAAAAGATGGATAAGCAGTATAATATATGGAAAGTATGTACAATTATCGTTACATGTATAGCATTAGGTATATATATCATTCCAATGATAATTAAATAAAATTTATAAATGCTTAAACAGAATGGAGTTTATTATGAATCGTTATCAGTTTGATGTTCTTGCATTTTTAGAGAAGAATGGAAGAAATGTTTACACAATAAGGACACTTTCAGATTCACTAAAAATATCAGGTACAGAAGTTAGTAAAGCACTTGATGAATTAGAAAAAACAAAAGGTATATTAAGAAATGATAATTTATTGGAAATAACTGCTAAAGGTCTTGATATGCTTGAACCATATAGAGTAAAAAGAGCTGTTA
>JBNMGS010000434.1:0-1875 GCA_050872365.1 Lachnospira sp. | reverse complement strand
GTCGATTTAAGATATGGACTTAGTGACAAAGATGGAGAAGAAAAAACACAGAAAGAAGTTGCTGATATGCTTGGAATATCACAGTCATATATATCCAGATTGGAAAAAAAGATCATAAAAAGGTTGAAGAAAGATATGGTAAGAGCCTGTTAGAACAAAAGTAAGTAAAAAACTTAGATAAAAAACTCAAATAATTTAAATAATTATAACTTTCTGCTTGACATTCCAGGCTATGTCTATGAAAATATAGAGGTATGGTTAGTATAAGGGGAAATTTGCCTTTACATCATGTAATATGATTTTAATAAAAACCCTATACAAACTTTGCAATATTAAGATATGGAAAGAATGATATGAAGAATAAGAATTCAGGTATTAAATGGCATAGAATATTCGGTATTGCTTCTGTTGCAGCAGTTCTAGTTTTTGCTGGTATGATATATGCTGATTTTGGCGGGGCTATAAATGCCAAGCTTGGAATAGGTAAAGCCAGTGCAGAGGATATATCATCAGATGAAGCCGGGAATGAAGAGCAGACAGAGGAAGCTAAGGATAATAAGAAAGCTGATATATCCAGTAAGGCGGTTGTATGTATAGATGCATCACATGGCGGCTCTGATACAGGACAGTATGATGGTAAAAATTATGAAAAAAACCAGGTATTAGAAGTAGCAAAGCTGGTAGAAGATAATCTTACACAGTATGGAGTGAAGGTTATTATGACAAGAACCAGCGACGAGAATGTTGATTATACAACACGTATTAAAAAAAGCAGCACAGGAAAGGCTGTGGCAGTTGTATCCCTGCATCGTGATATAGCTAAAAAAGATGGAACAGACAAGGGAGTCAGCACATGGATATATAGTACATCACCAGCAGATTCCAATAAACTTGCCGCAAGCATAGTAGATGGGTTTAAAGATGCAGGTGTGAAGGTCAATGGGGTGAATACGGGTACTCCTGATGATTCTTCAAAGGATTACTATATTAATCAGCACAGTACATCAGCAAGCTGCATAGTAGAACTGGGAAATATGTACAGTGCGGATGATAATAAGCTTGTAACAACTGATAAGAATAATACAGCTAAGGCGATATCAGATGGAATTATAAAATACTTAGAACAGGCAGGTTATATTAATGGCTAAGATTAATCAGAAAAACATAAGAAACTTTTGTATAATAGCACATATTGATCATGGTAAGTCAACACTTGCCGACAGAATCATAGAAAAGACAGGACTTCTTACGAGCAGAGAAATGCAGGAGCAGGTTCTTGATAACATGGATATAGAAAGAGAAAGAGGTATCACTATCAAGTCGCAGACAGTAAGAACTGTATATAAGGCTAAAGATGGTGAAGAATATATATTTAACCTTATTGATACTCCTGGTCATGTTGATTTTAACTATGAGGTGTCAAGAGCACTTGCTGCCTGCGACGGCGCTGTGCTTGTAGTTGATGCGGCACAGGGAATAGAAGCACAGACACTGGCTAATGTATATCTTGCCCTGGATCATGATCTTGAGGTATTTCCGGTTATTAACAAAATAGATCTTCCAAGTGCAGAACCAGAAAGGGTTAAAGATGAAATAGAAGATGTTATCGGAATAGAAGCACAGGATGCGCCTCTTATATCAGCAAAGAATGGTATTAATATTGAGGAAGTATTAGAGCAGATAGTAACAAAGATTCCAGCACCAAAAGGCAATCCTGCCAATCCATTATCAGCACTTATATTTGATTCACTGTATGATGCATATAAGGGTGTTATCATATTTGTAAGAATTGTGGAAGGTACTGTAAAAAAAGGTACTAAGATAAGAATGATGGCAACAGGTGCTGTTGAAGAGGTAGTAGAAGTAGGGTACTTC
>JBNMGS010000433.1:0-1930 GCA_050872365.1 Lachnospira sp. | reverse complement strand
TTGTATGCCTTTCCATCACTGGCAAGAACTATCTCCATGCCTGATTCAAGCTTGAAATCAAGTGTATATTTCGTAAGCTCCTCCTTTGACGCAAAGCTTATGATAAATCCTACATTATTCATCTGCGCCTGACTCTCAATTATCTTATTATAATCAACCGGCACAACGCTCCACTGTGAATCAGAAGTGTCAACTGTACAGTTCCAGCTCTGTTCCAGAGTTGTACCACTTACGGTGTTAATCTTAAATGTCCAGTCTGATATTTTCACAGCCTCCTTATTGTCAATAATAAGGTCGTACTGTGCATAGAATCTGCCATTGCCCTCCCATGAATTAGACTGTTTAAACTGCATTGTTACAGATGTCTTTATCTGCTCCTTTTCATCAGCTTTGGTTGTCTGTGTCACAGAACCAGTCTGTTTCTCGCTATTAATCGTAGTTTCTTCATTAACATTTTCTTTATGTCTGCCTGATTTTAATACTGCAAATGTTATAACTACCCCTGTTACAATAACCACTGCCGCTGCTATCAGCGCAATAATCAATATCTTCTTTTTCTTTCCGTCCATTATATTTACCCCCTTGTAATCTGTAATCATTATATCAAAAACAGCATAAAAAAACAGCATGTCCTGCCTAAAATAACAGAACATGCTGTGTAAAAATTAATGTATTTAATTTATTTAATTCCGACTTTATTAAGCCACTCCGCAACAGCTGAACCTGCATTAACAACTTCTGTCTGATATATCGCAAGTCCTTCTGTGACTGTAGCATCAGGCTCTAACTTCTTAATCGCATTGACTGTGTCTACAAGTCCGCTTCCTCCTGATGTTGCAACAGGTGCAATTGTCTTTCCAGATAAATCATATTCATCAAAAAATGTGTACATTGCCATTGGCATATCGTACCACCATGTTGGGAAAAGAACAATAATAGTATCATACTGGTCAATATTAGATATATGTGATGCAAGCTCAGGTTTAACCTTGTTCTGTCCGTCTGTTCTTGCCTGTTCAACAATACCATCATCATAATCCGGCGAATACTGCTGTGCTGTAAGAATTGAGAAAACATCTGCGCCAGTCTGCTGCTTTATAATATCAGCAACAATATCATTATTACCATATCTTTTACCATCCACAACTGTTACACTTGCTGAAGCCATAGAATCTGCATATTTCTTAGAATTAATCTTCTCTGAATCAGTATTATCAAAATACGAGAAATAAGCTATAAGAATCTTATTATCTGCATTACCGCTCCCTGTGAACTCAGTCTGTTTTACTGTCACATCTGACATACCCTTATTAGTATCTGTTGTACCACCACATGCTGACAGACTTACTAATGTTAAAGCTGCCATAGCCACTGAAAATAATCTTTTTAACCTCATAAATCCTCCTTGCTTCCCATATTATTTTGCGATATATGAATTGTTTCTAACACATTTATATCACCTGAACATAACTTTAGGTCAAGGACATTTTAAAGATTTTCTAAGATTTTTCTTCAGTTTCAGGAAGCATCACCTGCATTAAGAATCTTATCAAACTTAACCATAAATACAATAGTTGTAACCGCTGCCGCCATTATATCGCTTATCGGCTCTGCAAGGAACACTGCAAACACCTTATTCTCTATGAATACAGGCAGTATGAATATAAGTGGTATAAGCAGAATCAACTTTCTTAAACACGCCATAATCAGGCTGACCTTCGCCTGTCCCAGAGCCATGAAGCTCTGCTGGCAGCTAATCTGGAAGCCCATTGCAAATATTCCTGCCATGTATATTCTAAGCGCCCACGCTGTGTAGTTTACAAGTTCTTTGTTGCTTGTGAACATTCCAGCAAACACCTGTGGCACAAGCATCATAATCACCCAGCTTACACATGTGAATATTACACACACTTTAAACTGTGTAAAAAAT
>JBNMGS010000432.1:0-1940 GCA_050872365.1 Lachnospira sp. | reverse complement strand
GTATTAAAGAATTGTATGTTCGGCGTACAGAAGATATTGCATCTAAGTAAGGAGGAGGCAAAGATAAGAGCCATAAAACATTTAAGAGAGGTTGGCATGGCAGCATATATCAATGCCCATCCGGCACAGTTATCAGGTGGACAGAAACAGAGAGTCGCCATAGCAAGAGGACTTTGTATGAATCCAGAGGTACTTTTGTTTGATGAACCAACATCAGCACTTGATCCTGAGATGGTAGGTGAAGTTCTTAATGTTATGAAGGAACTGGCAGATGAAGGACTTACGATGATTATAGTTACACATGAGATGGAATTCGCTAAAAATGTATCTACAAGAACTATATTTATGGATAACGGATACGTAGTCGAAGATGAAAGTCCTGACATATTATTTACGAATCCTAAGAATGAAAGAACTAAAGAATTCTTAACAAGATACATGGAGAGTGGAGTTAAGAAAGGCGCTTAGTGTGAAAAATCCATAAATCAAAGATTTTTCACATGCGCAGGAAGGAGTGTAGTGTGAAAAATGAATTTTCACACGCGAGATTTGTGTCTGCGCGCACTTGACACAAACTAGTTATGCGCAAAAAACGTGCGCAGAAATGAGGATTAGTATGGATAATTTAGTTATAACAGTTGCCAGAGGCTTTGGCAGCTGTGGAAAAAGAATAGCAAAACAGATAGCAGATGATCTTGGTATACATTGTTACGAAAACAGAATACTTATGCTTGCATCACAGATGAGTGGTCTTGATGAGGAAGTATTTGCAGAGGTTAATGAAAAGTTAAGAAACAAAAATGTTTTCTCTGCATTTCTAAAAGGACTGCCTATGCAGCGTTCGCCTAAGGTAGAAGACAGAAAGTTCGTATCGGATGAAAAGCTTTTTGAATATCAGAAACAAATCATAGAACAGCTTGCAGACACAGAAAGCTGTGTAATCGTAGGTAAGTGTGCTGACTGGATATTAAAGGACAGACCAAACGTAATAAGTCTTTATATAGAGGCGCCAAGAAGATTCACCCTTAAGGAAATCATGGACAGAATGGGTGTTAATGAAGCAACTGCGGCAAGATCTATTACACAGACAGATAAATATCGTGCAGAGTATTATGAACACTATACAGGTGGTAACTACTGGACGAATCCGGTTAACTATGACCTTACCATCAACACAGAGCGAGTTGGTTTTGAAGGAGCAGTTAAGCTTGTAGAGGATTATATTAAGATAAAATATCCAGACTTTAAGATAGGTGTTGAAGGCAAAACGGTTGCAGATAACAAAGTTGTTTCAATCAAATAATGTTATAAAGCTAATATGGATATCGATATCTGGTTTTATATGTGAGTATGAAGTAATAGTAATCTGTTCTCGTAGTAAGTGAATCGAGGCTGTCAGAGCATAACCTAATTACATTATAACTCGATTATGAAATTGAAATAATCGTGGATGGGAGAGGTGGTGGCATATATGCAGGTTAAAACATATCTTATATCCAGGGATGTAAGCTATAAGGAGCTTATACTTGAAGATGGATATATTAACAAAGTTTATATGATAGATAATCCGGACAGGGAAATATATGCCATACCTGATGCCTGTCTTGATCTTCAGTTTGTGTATGAGAATGGAAGATTTGTACCTTATGTGTGTGGGACACATACAGAGGTAAGCAGGGCATTCATAAGTGACAGCAGGAAAACATTTGCAGTTAAATTCGAACCGGGAGTTGTTCCTGATTTTATGAAAAAATATGCATGTGATCTTGTGTGCGCAAGAAGAAATATGTCAGATATGGAAGCTTTAAAGAAAATAGCAATGCAGTTCGGGAAAGATATGTCGTTTGAAAATATGGCAGATGTATTCATAAAGAATTTCTCATATGATGATTATTTTAAGGAAAGAAAAAATATAATTGTCCAGATAGCAGGTATTATAC
>JBNMGS010000431.1:0-1953 GCA_050872365.1 Lachnospira sp. | reverse complement strand
GGGATAAGGATAAAGCACATGCCATGGCAGGAGAACTTATTAAACTTAATAATGAACGTAAGTTGATGACAGAAAACGAAACCGCTAAAGCTATAGAATTAGTGGAAAATACAGATATGTTAAACGATAAAGTTCTGGTTGTGTATCTGCCAGATTGTCATGAAAGTATAGCTGGTATTATTGCAGGAAGAATTAAAGAACGATATTACAGACCTACATTTGTAATAACAAATGCAGAAGATGGAGCTAAGGGTTCAGGACGTTCTATAGAAGGTTATAATATGGCAGAAGAGATTAATAAATGTAAAAATATTCTCACTAAATATGGTGGACATCCTATGGCAGCTGGTTTATCATTAAAGACGGCTGACATTGATACGTTTAGAAATATGCTGAATGCCAATGCTACGCTTACAGACAGTGATCTTATTCCTAAGACATGGATAGACGTTCCTATGCCGGTTTCATATATAAGTATGGGGCTTGTAGGGCAGTTAAAGCTTCTTGAACCATTTGGAAAGGGAAATGAAAAACCGGTATTTGCAGACAGAAATCTGTATGTCAGAAAAGCAGATATTGTAGGAGCTAATAAAAATGTGTTAAGAATGCAGCTTGAAACAAAAGAAGGATGTCTTATGAATGCCGTACAGTTTAATGTAAATGAGACAGATCCTGTTCCAAAGGCTGGAAGCACAATACTTGCGGTATACTATCCTGATATTAATGTATATAAAGGAGTATCATCACTTCAGATAATAATAAAAGAATGGAAGGAATAGCTTTATGAAGAAGAGAGTTAGTAAACTGGTACTTGTAGTACTTGTATTGGCTATGACCTGTACTATATTTACCGGGTGTGGTAAATCTGTAACACAGGAAAATACATCAATAAATAATGAGGGTACAGGTGAAGATTATGCCAGTGTAGATATAAAGGTTGCTGCACTTAAAGGACCTACTGCGATAGGTATGGTTAAACTTATGAATGACAGTGAGGAAAAGCAGACCGCAAATAACTACACATTTCAGATAGAGGCAGCAGCAGATGCTTTTACGGCTGATCTTATAAAGGGTAATGTGCAGATAGCGGCTATGCCATGTAATGCGGCAGCAACACTTTATAATAAAAGTCAGGGTAAGGTATCAGTTGTAGGGATAAATACGCTTGGGGTGTTATATATACTTGATAATAAAGGTGAAGTTAAGTCAGTATCAGATCTTAAGGGAAAGACTATATATACAACAGGAAAAGGTACTACACCTGAATATACATTAAGATATCTTCTTTCATCTAATGGGATTGACCCGGATAAGGATGTTACCATCGAGTTTAAATCAGAAGCAACAGAAGTGGCAGCAATTATGTCATCTGCAAAGGAAGAAACAATTGCTATGCTTCCTCAGCCATTTGCAACAACAGTTCTAATGAAAAATCAGGATGTAAAAATCGCCATTGATGTAACAAAAGAATGGGAAAATACTGCAAAAGACGGCAGCAGTGTTGTAACAGGTGTTATTGTTGTCAATACAGAATATTATAACAATAATAAGGAAGCCGTAGATAAGTTTCTTGGTGAATATAAGAAGTCAGTTGATTATGTTAATAATAATGTTGATGCAGCTGCAGAGCTTGTTGAAAAGTACGATATTACAAAGGCAGCCATAGCTAAGCAGGCCATACCCAAGTGTAATATAACATTCATCACAGGGGATGAAGCTAAAGATAAGATAAGTAAGTATCTTACAGTATTGTATGATGCGAATCCGGCATCAGTAGGAGGAAGGATGCCGGGGGAAGACTTCTACAAATAATTTACTGTTGAACTAAGTCGCTGCGCGACGGCTTGATTTACTTATTGATTAAATAAAGTGTTGCAACAAACAAAAAAGTAGTGGAAAATGATCCGTGTTTATAGTATTGTTTAAGTACCACCAAAAACAAAAAACACAATC
>JBNMGS010000430.1:0-1959 GCA_050872365.1 Lachnospira sp. | reverse complement strand
CCATTATAGAGTATAATAAACAAAAGACCATAATTAAGCTTAAATAATATTTAATCAGATTAGTAGTGTATAATTATGAGATTTTTGCATATGATTATGGCGTTTACATTTTTTGGTTAATGGAGGATGATGTTATGTCTTATATGGACGAGTACAAGCGTTGGGTAGAAAACGTTAAGGATGAAGAACTTTCAGAAGCTTTAAAGAATATGGATGAAACACAGGCAGAGGATGCGTTTTATCGTGATCTTGCATTTGGTACAGGTGGTTTACGTGGAATTATAGGTGCAGGTACAAACAGAATGAATATATATACTGTTGCCAAAGCATCACAGGGACTTTCAGATTATCTTGTTAAGTCTTATGAGAAACCTTCAGTAGCAATTGGATACGATTCACGTATTAAGTCAGATGTATTTGCAAGAACAGCAGCTTCAGTATTTGCTGCTAATGGAATTAAAGTCAACTTATGGCCAAGACTTAATCCTGTTCCTACAGTATCATTTGCAACAAGATATCTTCACGCTTCTGCAGGTGTTATGGTTACAGCATCACATAATCCATCTAAGTACAATGGCTATAAAGTATATGGTGCCGATGGATGCCAGATTACAACAGAAGCAGCTGCGGCGGTGCTTGCAGAGATAGAGAAGCTTGACATATTTGCGGATGTCAAGAAGATGGATTTTGATGAAGCTGTCAAGGAAGGAAAGATTGAGTACATATCAGATGATGTTCTTACAGCTTTTATTGAAAAAGTTAAGAGTCAGTCAGTATTGTTTGGTGAGGAAGTTAATAAGGATGTATCAATTGTATATAGTCCTCTGAATGGTACAGGTTACATTCCTGTTACAAGAACTCTTGAAGAAATGGGTTACACGAATATTACAATTGTTGAAGAACAGAGACTTCCTGATGGAAACTTCCCAACATGCCCATATCCTAATCCGGAGATTAAAGAAGCTATGGCACTTGGTATGGATTATGCTAAGCGAAACAATGCAGATCTGCTTCTTGCAACTGACCCTGACTGTGATCGAGTAGGTATAGCTGTCAAGGATAAGAATGGTGACTATCAGTTACTTACAGGTAATCAGACAGGTATGTTACTTTTTGATTATATCTGTTCACAGAGAACCAAGCATGGCAAGATGCCAGCAGATCCTGTTATGGTAAAGACAATCGTGTCTATGGATATGGCTGAACAGATTGCTAAGAATTATGGTGTAAAAGTAATCAATGTTCTGACAGGATTTAAGTTTATAGGTGAACAGATTGGATTCCTTGAAAAACAGGGTAAGGAAGACTCTTATATATTTGGTTTTGAGGAATCTTATGGATATCTTTCAGGAAGTTATGTAAGAGATAAGGATGCAGTTAATGGTGCATTTCTTATATGTGAAATGTTCAGCTATTATGCAACAAAGGGTATTTCATTACTTGACAAGCTTAATGAGCTTTTTGACAAGTATGGATATTGCCTTAATACTCTTCATTCTTACGAGTTTGATGGTTCAGCTGGATTTGAAAAAATGCAGAAGATAATGGAAACATTTCATGAAGAAGTAGGTGAAGGCAAGAAGATTGAAAGCTTTGCCGGTAAGAAGATTAATACAGTTCTTGACTATAGTAAAGGTCTTGATGGTCTTCCAAAGTCAGACGTACTTAAGTATCTTCTTGATGGTAACTGCTCAGTTGTAGTAAGACCAAGTGGTACAGAGCCTAAGCTTAAGACTTATATAAGTGTAAGTGCAAAGAGCAAGGAAGAAGCTGAGATTGTTGAGAAAAAGATATGTGAAGAGCTTAGTGCATTCTTCGCATAATATTACTGTTTAATTAAATTTCAGTAGATGACAAACGGACGACAAATATAAGATACAGGCAGCCCTGCACACTATGTTCAATGCCAGAAGCTTTGATTGGATATTTCTAAGTCTTTCCATATAAATTATGATAAGT
>JBNMGS010000429.1:0-1968 GCA_050872365.1 Lachnospira sp. | reverse complement strand
TCTTACTTCCTTATATTTTGATGTCTGAGATGCCATATTTCCAGTCTCTTCTGTTCTTAAAAGACCTGTAACATTTTCACCATTAAGTATTACCTGCTGCTCTTCATTCTGATATTCTATACTTATATCAACATTTTTAACAGCCTCATTGATAGCATTTTCGTCATCCGGGTTGACTTTATTCTTTGTAAAATACACCGCCATCGCTCTATACATAGCGCCTGTATCAACATATATATATCCCATTTCTTTTGAAATAAGCTTTGCTATTGTGCTTTTACCAGCTCCTGCTGGTCCATCTATTGCTACTGAATATGCCATATCTATTCTCCAATTCTCAAACATATATAGTTTGTATTCTGATATATTTTATGATGTTAAGGATTGCATGAATTGCGTAGCAATCTAGCAATCCTAATACATCAGCGAGTGGCAAAACTTACTTTTGACACTCATTTATGATTATTAATTTGTAAGTTATGCATTTTTCCTAATCTTATAGAACTATTATTTATCAAGATTCGCTGCAGCTGCATATGCACTTGACCATGCAATCTGAAGGTTAAACCCGCCTGTAACAGCATCAACATCAAGCACTTCCCCTGCAAAATACACACCTTTAACCAGCTTGGATTCCATTGTTGAAGGATTGATTTCTTTCACATTAACTCCACCCTGGGTAATAATAGCCTCGTTAAATCCTCTTGTACCTGTTATTATCATCTCAAGATGCTTTAAAAGATGCACAAGCTTTAATCTTTCCTGTTTAGTTATCTCATTAACTCTTTTATCTTTATTAATCTCACTAAGTCTTACTATAACAGGTATAAGTTTCTTAGGAAGCAGCTTATCTAAAGAATTCTTATACGCCTTGTTCTTTTCCTCTGAGAAATCTCTTAATATTCTTTCATCAAGCTGTTCTTCTGACAGTGCCGGCTTTAAGTCTACTATTAGCTTAAGTGGTCTTTTTCTTAATATCGCTGTTGTATAGCTGCTTGCGCTAAGTATAACTGGTCCACTTACTCCAAAATGTGTAAAAAGCATCTCACCAAAATCACTGTACACTTCTTTTTTATTATCCATAATGCTTATAGAAATATTCTTAAGGCTAAGACCCATAAGCTCTGATGCCCATTCTTCCCTGATTGTAAGAGGGACAAGTGCTGGAATAACAGGTGTGACTGTATGTGACATATTCTTTGCGAATCTATATCCATCACCTGTAGAGCCTGTACTTGAATAGGAATTGCCACCTGTTGCTATAATACAAGAGTCTGCTTTTATTACCTGTTTCTTATCCGAAGATAATTCTCTATACTTAACCCCGCTAAATCTTCTCGTGCCATCCTGCATATCTTCTGTAAGGACATCCAGTACTTCGGTATTAAGCATGATATCTACCTTAAGCTTACGCATTTCCCTTGCAAGTGCTGATATGACATCTGATGAATGATCCGATTCCGGGAAACATCTGTTACCTCTTTCAATCTTAAACTTAAGTCCTAGTTCATCAAAAAATCCCATAACATCATAGTTAGAAAACCCCTTAAATGCACTATACATAAACTTAGGATTGGTAACAACACTCTGCCTTATATCCTCTTCATCACCTGCATTAGTAAAGTTACATCTGCCTTTGCCTGTAATAAAAAGCTTTTTTCCAAGTTTTTCGTTTTTTTCCATAAGTGTGACTTTATGTCCGTTTCTGGCTGCTATAATAGCAGCCATCATACCTGCTGCACCACCACCTATTATTATAACATCGCTCATCTGTTTCCTTTCAACTGACCTGGTTATATAATCCTTATATAGACATCTCTATGCAGTCTTATAAGCCAGTTCATTGTAATCATATATAGCTTTTATTCCTTATAAACATGCATATAAAATCATGTATATACAAATATTACCCAATTGCATTTTAAAATTCACGACTGAAATTACATACAAAATCATATATACATATAT
>JBNMGS010000428.1:0-1969 GCA_050872365.1 Lachnospira sp. | reverse complement strand
GTCCTATTACATATATGTGACTTTTATATTTGCATTTTTAATTATATATGTGACTTTTACATTTGCGTTTTTAATTATATATGTGACTTTATATTTGTATTTTTAATTAGTTATATGCGACTTCTATATTTGTACTTTTAATTAGAAGAAGATGTTTTATTAGTTGATGTAGATGTCTTTGAACCAGATGTACTGTTTTTTGATGAACTGTTTTTATATGGGTCCATTGTTTCAGTAGAAGACTCATGTTCACTGACATATTCGTCTACATCAAATACTTCACCAGCAAGAACCTTGTTCATCATGGCAGAAGCATTTTTAATATCATCTACATAAGGAAGTACTATAGATGCATTGTAAGCACCAACAACTTCAAGATGTCTGTATTCATCTGTACTGCCATTGATTCCATAAGACTGTATGTTCCAAGGTGTGTTGTTGCTAAGCTGCATCTTGACAAGGTCTGTTATAGCCTTGTTAGGAATATTAGTAAGGAATAAGTCGCTTACCGCATCCATAACAGCAGAATATCTGGTAAGTATAGCCGGTGATGTTGCTTTCTGTATGATGCCTTTGATAACAGCCGTCTGGTTACGTCCTCTCTGGAAGTCTCCATCTTTTTTGAATGCGTGTCTTTCTCTTGCAAATGCTATTGTCATATCTCCATCACATTCATTTTCACCTTTAACAAAATGATATGCGACAGGTGCGGCATCCTCGCCATTTGTGAATTCAACCTCAGAATCAATGGTTATTCCACCAAGAGCATCTACTATTGATTTGCTTCCAAGGAAGTTAATCTTGACATAATAATCAATATCAATACCATAAAGATTTTCAAGGGCTTCCATAGAACGAGCAACTCCATAATTGCCTGCATGAGTAAGCTTGTCATATCCTGTTACACCTTTATTGTTCGATATTTGTATATAAGAATCTCTTGGTGTTGTAACCAGTAATACCTGCTTGGTTTCAGGATTAACTACTGCAAGGATATTTACATCACTTAATGCGTTATCAGAAAGCTTGGTATCGTCACCATCATCACTTGATATACCAGATACATATATAATAAATGGATCTTTTTTAACGTTAATATTGGCTGTATCAAGTTCTACCTTTTTCTCATAACGGTATGTTTTGATTATCTTTATATCGTTTTCAAAACTTTCATAATCCTGAGAAATCATGCTGATCATAGAGTGGTTGATAACTATGGCTTGTACATTCTTTCCTGCATAGAAAGCATCTATAAGTTCATTCCATGAATTATATGTATTAACGTTAATATTGTGCCCTGTTTCAGACTTAATACTGTCTATGGCAGTTGGAACATTTTCACTTGCAGCAACTGAGTTATATGCGTATTTATAGTTTACAGTGTCAGACAGACTGGAAGCTTTGTCGTTTGCTAGTACACATACATCTACGATATCTACAGATGTTTCTAAGCCACCTAACTTTGATAATACCGAGTCAAACTTTGATGTGAACAGGTATGAAAACAGTATGAGTACAGAAAGTAATATTGATATGAATTTTCCAAGTATATGTGACCTTGAAAACTGTGATGTCAGGTCATATAAGAGAACAAGGACAAGAATTACATTCAATATGATAAGGTATTTGGCAGGAAGCATATCAAGTTTGAATACTGTAATCTGGAAAAGTACAGTAAGGACAAGCTGGATTAAAACAAGTATAAGTCCAATAGCAAGTCCTAAGCCACGTTTCTTCTTTCTGCGTTCAGCTTTTGAAAGCGTAACATCAGGTTTGAATAAATATTTTAAATCATTTTTTGATGGTGATGGTTTTGACATAATAATCCTCGTTTCTGTATACTTTTGCGTGTAATAATTATGTGATTGATGTGCATAAATCACAGATAAATGAATATTATATGCAAAAAATACTAGTGTTTATATCTATACAGATACAGCTATTTATACATTCTATTACCGTATTATTG
>JBNMGS010000427.1:0-1973 GCA_050872365.1 Lachnospira sp. | reverse complement strand
GTTTATAATTATACAGTTGATAATGCCATTGCTTATAATTATATTGTTGATATTGCTATTGATGATAATATTATCATTGCTATTGACATTGATTATTTTGATATCACGGATATTGGCATCATTATTATCAACATTATTAATAATGATGTTATCACGTTTGTGATACAGGCTGATAGTATGGAATGGAGGTAATTATAATATGAAGATTCTTATGTTGGATGCATCTACATACGGTGAAGATGTCAACATAGATAAGTTCTATGCTTTAGGTGAAGTCAAAAGTTATTCTACAAGTACAAGGGAAGAAGCACTTAAAAGGGTTGCAGAGTATAATCCTGATGTTGTTATCATTAACAAGATAGCTGCTGATAAAGAGTTCATAAATGCAGCACCTGCATTAAAGATGATAGCTGAGACAGCTACGGGATATAATAATATTGATATCAAGTATGCTAAGGAAAAGAATATCAGAGTGGCTAATGTTGCCGGATATTCAACTGATTCAGTAGTACAGCATACATTTGCACTTGGATTATATCTTATAGAGAAGATGAGCTATTATGATGAATATGTCAAATCAGGCGAGTATGCAAAATGTCCGATTTTTTCACATTTTTCAAATGTATTTCATGAGCTTACAGGAAAGACATGGGGAATAGCAGGGCTTGGAACAATTGGAAAAGGTGTAGCAAAGATTGCAGCAGATTTCGGATGCCGGGTTATATATTATTCAGCAAGTGGAAAGACACAGGATGTTCCATATGAGAGAAAAGAATTTGATGAATTTTTGAAAGAATCAGACATAATATCAATTCATGCACCATTGAATGATAAAACACAGAATCTTTTCGATGCAACAGCTTTTGATAAGATGAAGACCAGTGCTATACTTCTTAACCTTGGAAGAGGTCCTATAGTAAATGATTCTGATCTTGCAGATGCACTTGAAGCTGGCAAGATAGCAGCGGCTGGACTGGATGTACTGGGAAAAGAGCCTATTGAGGCAGATAATCCACTTCTTAGAATTAAGGACAGCACAAAGCTTGTTATAACGCCACATGTTGCATGGGGAACAGTTGAAGCAAGAACAAGACTTATGGATGAAGTATATGAGAATATAGTTGCATTTAGCAAAGGCGAAAAGAGAAATGCTGTAGAGTAAATGCAGTTCATACTGATAAAAAAAACACATGGCTGAAATGATGGAAAGATTATAGAAAGACGAGGATATAAGCATATGCAGATATTATCAGTGACAGATGATGAATTCAGAAAATATGGACGTATTGTGGATAATGTAGATTTCACGACACTTGTAGAAGAATTAAAAAGAACACCTATACCAGCAGGTGTTGTATATGAGCCGGCAGTAAAGGAGCTTGAAGCACTTCCGGTAAGGCTTGATATATCAGAGGTTGTATATGGCGAGATGCCTGTGCAGATAGGTTATTGTAACGGACATAATTCAAAGCTTAATGCACTTGAATATCACAGGGATTCAGAAATTAATGTAGCGGCAACAGATATGATTCTTATGCTTGGACTTTTAGCAGATGTAGAAAAAGATCATACATATGACACATCAAAGGTTAAAGCTTTTTTAGTTCCTGCAGGAACAGCTGTAGAGGTGTATGCGACAACGCTTCATTATGCACCATGTGGTGTGGAGAAAAAAGGATTCCAGGTAGCGGTAGTACTTCCAAAAGGAACTAATTATCCACTTAAATCAAAGCATACAAGGGTGCATAACAATGTTGCTGACAGTGAGGATGCACTTCTTGCGGCTACTAATAAGTGGCTTATTGGTCATGCTGAGGGAGGCCTTGATGATACAGCATTCATAGGACTTAAAGGGGTTAATCCAGATATTAACGAATAATAATATAGAAATTTTGATACATGATGCATAAAGGGACTGTCGCACGAAGTAATATGCATACAATATATAGATAATAAATCTGTTATTAATATCT
>JBNMGS010000426.1:0-1980 GCA_050872365.1 Lachnospira sp. | reverse complement strand
CACTTGAAAGTTGGTCCTGCTAATTCTTATACTTTCCCTTAGTTCACAGCAACGATTTGACATGGAGGTCAAATCGAGCGAAAACGAAACACGGATGTTTCGTATGAGCGATTGCGTCCGTAGAGAACACTTTTATGGAAAGTATTTGAAGTAGCTGGACCAGCTTTCTGGTGCCCGAAGTATTAATGGTGCCATCCTTTCAGCGCCTTATATCGTCCGTTCGTCAACTGACGTTGACATCACTAAACAGTAATTCTATAACCTTATTCCATCTATAAGAATTCCAACCACTTCCTTTAACCCCTCTTCATAGCTTAATGAATTGTTGATAAGTATATCTCTCTGGAAAAACTGCTCTAATGCTGCTTCCATCATCATTTTAAATATATCAACATTAACGCTTCGCACCTTTCCTTCTGACATGGCCTCTTTTAATAATTCTATGGTTTTCTCCCAGCCATTCTCCAATCTTTCTTCCACTCTTTTATATATAACCGGATACTTGTCCTTTAACATATATAGCTGTCTTAAGTCTATATCCCTGTAGCTTTCAGGAAGAACTCCAAGTATATTAGTTATCTTTTCAATTATATCTAAGTTTTCATTATTGATTATTTTTTCTTCACTTTCCTTTATTCCATCAAATAAATAATCTACCATGGCAAGGAACAAAGAATTTTTATCTGTAAATTCAACATATATTGTTTTCTTGCTCATCCCCAGTATTTTAGCAAGATCATCCATCGTGAATTTAAGTCCCTTTTCATTAAATGCCTGTATAGTCCCTTTCAGTATTCTTTCTTTTTGTCCGTTCATAATATTTTCTCCTGCTCTTGATGTTAAAAGAAGATGCTTTCTTTTTCATTTTCATCCAATATACTATCACTATTATCTATAATGCTCAACGATTTAATGTATTATTGATCAATTGCTCTACTCTATTCCCAATCATATAACTATATTTCATTCTGTAATCAGGATATCAAAATGGTGGCAGATGTATATTCACATCTACCACCACAACACAATATAAATATATTTATAGATCTCTTAACATATCTGACTTCTTCATAACCGGTCTTAATGCAAGATATATTATAGATGCTACTACAACCGCTATAACAGCGTTAACGGATGTTGTTACTGCTCCTACCTTTGCAAGTGCTTTTGCAAGATCCTGAGGTACTCCTAAAAGATATGTCTTATAAAAGTATCCAACTATTGGATCTGCCACAACATTAAACAACATTCCACATACACTTGATACTACAGTAGCTACAGTAACATACTTTATAGAATGTTCCTTAGACAGCTTAAAAAGCTTGTGTGCAACGAAACCAACTATGAGTCCGATGCATAACTTTAAGAAGAATGTCTTAGGTGCACTCGTAACATACGCTGTTGTTAAATCACTTATTGTCATGCCAACTGCTCCGGCAAGACCGCCCCATGCACCACCTATAAGAAGTGCAGCAAGTACACAGAATACATTACCAAAATGGAACATTGTTCTCTCTGTTCCTACTGGAATATCTATCTTTATAAATGTTGCACCAACATAACATAATGCTGCACATAGCGCTGCCTGAGCTATAACCTTGGCATCTATTGGTTTTTTCTCACTCTTTGAAAAAATATTGTATAAACCTGATATAAGAACAACTGCACCAACAATAGCTGTAAGTAATGAAAATGCGTATGCCTTATTTCCTTTTACAACATATGTGTTAACACATAACACGATTCCTGCAATAAGTACAATCAAACCTATTACACTCTGAATAATACCACTTTTTTTATCCTTCATAACTTTTATATCTTTATGCTTCTAATATACTATAATAATGCATAAAAATATTTACCTCCTTTGCATATCCTTGTTGTTGCAGAAAAGAATAATACAAAAGAGGTATTATTAAAAGTGTCAATCTGATATTAATTTATAATGTCAGTTTATTAATAATTTCTGAATTAATACAT
>JBNMGS010000425.1:0-1982 GCA_050872365.1 Lachnospira sp. | reverse complement strand
TGCATACATCATAAGATGCACTTGAAGTTCAATTGTGATATTTCTTAGACTTTTCTTTCACTACCCAGCTATCCACAGACACGGATGTCTGTGGAAGTGAGATATGGGACACGGATGTCCCGTATCGAACGGTAGCGGCAATGGCCACTACCTATACGAAAAGTCTTAGAAATATCCAAGTGAATCTTCTGGCATCGTTGATGTATGCACACTTGCTTTTCTCATATATGATGTCGTCCGTTCGTTAAGAATGTGTGCTAAACAACAATATTTTATACTTCGAAAAGAAGATCTCCATAGCTTGGGAATGGCCAGAATTCCTTATCTACGATCATTTCAAGCTTATCAGCAGGAGCTCTTAATTCATCCATAGTAGTCTTAACTTCATCTCTGAAGTATGTAGCCTGAGCAACAACATCATCGATTGTAGAAGCAATAGCTGTAACATCAATAAGGTTCTTGTAAGCCTTCTTCATATCCTTTAAGTATCCAGATACTTCTGCAAGAAGGTCAGCCTGAACTGAAGCATCAGCGCCAGCTTCCTTAACAGTAAGAACAGAGTTGGCAAGCTCAGTTGTATAAGAGATAACTGAAGGGATAATCTGCTTTCCAGCCATATCAATCATAGTCTTAGCTTCGATATTAATAGCCTTTGCATAAGCTTCATACTTGATTTCAGCTCTTGACTTTAATTCAGCTTCTGTAAATACACCGAAGCTTTCAAAAAGCTTAACAGCCTTAGGTGTTGTAAGAGCAGGTATAGCATCAACCATAGATCTGATGTTTGGAAGACCTCTCTTTTCAGCCTCTGCAACCCATGCATCTGAGTAACCATTGCCATTGAATACGATTCTGTGATGATCTGTGAAGAGTTTCTTGATAAGATCATGTACAGCCATGTCAAAGTTTTCTACACCATCAAGCTGATCAGCAATTTCTTTAAAGCTTTCTGCAACGATTGTGTTAAGTACAACATTGGCAGGAGCGATAGAGTCTGATGAACCAACCATACGGAATTCAAACTTGTTACCAGTGAATGCGAATGGAGATGTTCTGTTTCTATCTGTAGCATCCTTGTTAAGGTCTGGAAGTGTAGAAGCACCAGTCTTTAACTTACCCTTCTGGATAGAACTTGTAGCATCACCCTTGTCGATAAGCTGCATAACAACGTCTTCAAGCTGCTCACCAAGGAACATAGAGATGATAGCTGGAGGTGCTTCGTTAGCACCAAGTCTGTGATCGTTACCAACGTCAGAAGCGGATTCTCTTAAAAGATCAGCATGTGTATCAACAGCTTTCATGATAGCACCGAGTACAAGTAAGAACTGGATGTTTTCATGAGGTGTCTTGCCTGGATCAAGAAGGTTGATACCATCATCAGTAGTGATAGACCAGTTGTTGTGCTTACCAGAACCATTAACACCTGCAAATGGCTTCTCATGAAGCAGACATACAAGTCCGTGTCTGTAAGCAACCTTCTTCATAACTTCCATCATAAGCTGGTTGTTATCAGTAGCAATGTTGCACTGTGCATATATAGGAGCTAATTCGTGCTGTGCTGGGGCAACTTCGTTATGCTGAGTTTTAGCAGATACGCCGAGTTTCCATAACTCTTCGTTGATATCTTTCATAAATGCAGCAATTCTTTCACGGATAGAACCAAAGTAATGGTCATCAAGCTCCTGTCCTTTTGGTGGCATAGCACCGAATAATGTACGTCCTGAGAAGATAAGGTCTTTTCTCTGGAGATACTTTTCTCTATCTACTATAAAGTATTCCTGTTCAGCACCTACAGAAGGAGTAACCTTCTTAGATGTTGTATTACCAAATAATCTTACAATTCTTAAAGCCTGTTCATTGACAGCGTCCATAGAACGAAGGAGAGATGTCTTCGGGTCAAGTGCTTCACCTGTATAAGAACAAAAAGCTGTAGGTATGCAGAGAGTAGCACCCTGAGCGCCTTCACGCACGAAAGCTGGTGA
>JBNMGS010000424.1:0-2002 GCA_050872365.1 Lachnospira sp. | reverse complement strand
GTATATTGGGTATTCATTACTTTTAAAATGTGCTATTATAATAGAAGTTATATAGAAGTGGCGTTTGTAGAATAATAGGCAATCGCTGCTTCTGTTATTTTATGATTATTGATTAATTATTAGGAGAAATATTATGCCAGTATTTGATTTTAAGAATGCAACGACTTCATCAACATTTGAATGTACATATACAACATTTAATTCAGATAACAATGTAGCAACTAAGGAACATCCTATATTTGTTCTTGATAATTCAGAGCATAAGTGGGAGCATAACTCAGTCGGTATGTTTGCCAACCCTTATAAGAAAACAGCATTTGAATTCCAGACAGAGGATGCTAACATATTAAGTAATATACTTAAGGTAGATGCACGTTTTACAGCACTTATCAAGTGGCTTGGTGAGAATCGTATAAAGGTTAAGCTTACAGGGGATAACACACAGGATGGATATGCAGTATATCGTATCCAGGAGATAGCATTTAATAACAGTCAGAAGTTATCATCAGAGGATGGTTTCCTTCAATATATGATAGAAAGATTACTTGAAAGCAGTATAATAGCTGAAAGTGTTGACGAGGATCTTGATGAATCTGGTGACAGCATGAAGCTAACAAGCATAACAAGTATTTCAGATTTTCTTAACTGTGCTGGAATGACACTTCCTGAAAACATAAGATTGTGGGCAAGACGTAACCTTGCAGTAGCCCGTTCAAGTGAGGTGACACCTGAGGAAAAAAGGCATGCCCAGAGAGCACTTTCTATTATGCTTAATATCAAGTGGAAGAGTAACTACTTTGAATCAATAGATCCTGTTGAGGCAAGAAGAATCCTGGATGAGGAGCTTTTTGGCATGGAGTCAGTCAAGCAGCGTATTATAGAAACAGTTATACAGATTAACCGTACACATACACTTCCTTCATATGGAATACTTCTTGTGGGTCCAGCGGGTACAGGTAAGTCACAGATAGCATATCTTGTTGCAAAGATTCTTAAGATGCCATGGACGACTCTTGATATGAGTTCTATCAATGATGCAGAACAGCTGACAGGTTCATCAAGAATCTATTCAAATGCCAAGCCTGGTATCATCATGGAAGCATACAGCAACGCAGGTGAGTCTAATCTCGTATTTATCATCAATGAGCTTGATAAGGCAACTTCAAGTAATGGTAATGCTAATCCAGCGGATGTGCTTCTTACACTGCTTGATAATCTGGGCTTTACAGATAACTATATGGAATGTCTGATTCCTACATCAGGTGTGTATCCTATAGCAACAGCTAACTATAAAGAACAGATAAGTGCGCCTTTACTTTCAAGGTTTGCAATAATAGATATACCTGACTACACAAGAGATGAAAAGAAGACTATATTTAACAGGTTCTCTCTTCCTAAGGTCCTTAAAAAGATAGGTCTTCACGAGGATGAATGTACTATAACTGAAGAAGGACTTGATGTTGTACTTGATATATTTAAAGATACAACAGGTATACGAGATCTTGAGCAGGCAGCAGAACATCTTGCAGCACACGCACTTTATCTTATTGAGGTAGAACATGTGAAAAATGTTACATATGATGCGGATATGGTAAGAGAACTGTTTGCATAAAAATATTTGTATCTGAGTGGCAAGACTTTTTAAAGAATGTATATGAGTATTTTAAGAAATGCACAGTGAAAGGAAGAGTATATGTTAGGTTTCAGAAATATAGAAGACAATACATATAATGATATAAGAGAAAAGTCCCTTATGCAGTGGCTTGATGATATGGAAAAGCATGAGGATGTTGCTGTGAGAGGCGGTGTAAAGCTTGCAAAGGAGTATTTTTCTTATCTGAAGGAAGAAAACAACAGACTTAGGGCGGAAAGCAGTCTTAAGAGTGAGTATCTTAAGAAAGTAGCGGAAAAGAAAAATAATGAAAAAAATATATAACATAATAAATAATAGAATATACAATAAAATTAACATTTCTAAATTCATTTGTAACATACTTCTGGT
>JBNMGS010000423.1:0-2005 GCA_050872365.1 Lachnospira sp. | reverse complement strand
GCTAGTGTCCAACTTGTTATTGCAATTTAGAATCATTTTTTAATTTATATTATTTTTTATAACAGATCTTTTATATTATAATGTAGGTATCAAAACCAATTAATTCAACATAGTATTCCCGTTATCCTGCATAAGTGCAATAGTTATGTTAAGATTTCCATTTCTCATTCTCAGCTGGTCAATAAACTCTTTTTCTGGTGCATCTTCTTTTAGCTTAACCTCATATGTAAGTTCATACATTGTACCCATATTAGTTGTCTTAACCCTGTTCATTGTATGTTCTGATGTGTACTTATCAAAAATATCATCAAACACTGTACTATAATTAAGATTTTCAGGTATTGTAATCTTAAGCTGCTTTTTATCTGCATTTCTGTCTCCGAAGCCTGCTGCTGTTGCTCCTATAAGTACTACAAGCATACATGCTACAAACACTGCCGCAAATGTTACATATCCAAGACCACATGCAAGTCCGGCTGCCATTGTAAAGAACACTATAGATATATCTTTGGCACTTCCCGGTGCACTTCTGAATCTTACAAGTGCAAATGCACCTGCCATAGAAAATGCTCTTGCTACATTGCTTCCAACAAGAAGAATAACTACAGCAACAACTGCCGGCAGCATTGCCAGACCTATTATAAAATTCTTCTGATAGCCTTCTTTCTTACACATAAACATATAAACTGATGCTATAATAAACCCTATTATAAAAGCCGCTCCTATTGCAATTGCCGCTTGTGCAACATTGATTGAACCATCAGTTGCTGTTGTAAATATTGTATTAAACATATATATCACTCCTGTTTTACCATATTTTTTTCTATGTTATACCCATATTTTTACCAGATACATACTGCATTGGCTTCATTATCTGTGTATACTTCCGATGCAGGCTTATGCTTGTTTTTATATCTGATGACATTATCATATGAATAGCCTTTCGTTTCTTTATCCGACGATTCATAAAACATGGAACAATCATCAAGCATCTCTGTATTCTTATCATATCCCTCAAGTACATATCTTTTATACTCAGTTCCATACTTTGAAAAAGAAACCGGATATATCTTAAGTTCCGAAAGGCACCTTGTAAACCACATTGGAACTGCTCCGTTTATCTTGATTTCCATAAGATAAAGATTCTGTGGAAGAAGTCTGTTTCCATAACTACCGCTTTCCAGTCTTACATCTCCCCTTCGTGTTGTGATATTAGTGTCAAAAGTAACTCTGAAATCACCATCATTCTTTTCAAAAAATGCGTATCTGTCATATGAAAGATATACCTTTGGTTTTAATTCATATATACTCCTAAAATAATCTATTTCACTTAAAACCTGCCTGTTAAGACATTCTGTTTCATATGGCTTGATTCCCTGCTCCATATAGCGATAAGCATCCTCCAGTACAATAGATGTCCTGCGTTTATTTACTATGCCATTATATTTCTTTTTTATTTCAAGAAATACTTTATCGCTCATATCCGGTGTGCCATAACTTCTCATTCTAAGCTTTTCTTTATATACCGGCTTTTCTATTGAACTTCTGATGAGCCTGTTATCATCAGTATCATAGTAAATATTACTTATACTGTAAAACTGTCCATTTTTATTATATTTATCCGGTTCCATATAATCAGAAATACAATTCAATAATCTTTTGAATGTAACCTCATCAAGCATATATTTTTTCTCGTATCTGTTAAATACTTCGATTGCCATACACAAACCTCCAATCATTCCTGTATGCCCTGCATAATACCTTGTATGCTGCTTCACAACGCGTTTTCCTGTGAACAATTGTATAATAATTGGAATTTGTGAACAAAGAATGTAAAAAATAAGTAAAAAGTGTGATATTACTGTTTAATTAAATTTCAATAGATGACAAACGGACGACAAATATAAGATACAGGCAGCCCTGCACACTATGTTCAATGCCAGAAGCTTTGATTGGATATTTCTAAGTCTTTCCATATAAATTATGATAAGTGACGCTACCGCTC
>JBNMGS010000422.1:0-2020 GCA_050872365.1 Lachnospira sp. | reverse complement strand
GTTGTTGATTATGGTAATGTAGACCATATCAAAGACAAGATTCATTTTATCTATGCAGATATGCAGGATATTGTATCACTTATATCAGCTATGAAGATATCACAGGCTGATGAGGTATATAACCTTGCAGCACAGTCATTTGTTGCAACATCATGGGACACACCATGTACAACAGCAGATATCGATGCCATCGGTGTTACTAACATGCTTGAAGCCATAAGAATCGTAAAGCCAGAGTGCAGATTCTATCAGGCTTCAACATCAGAAATGTTTGGTAAGGTACAGGCAATACCTCAGACAGAGGAGACACCTTTCTATCCAAGAAGCCCATATGGAGTAGCCAAGCTTTATGGACACTGGATTACTAAGAATTACAGAGAAAGCTATGGAATGTATGCATGCTCAGGAATTCTTTTCAACCATGAATCTGAAAGGCGTGGTAAGGAATTCGTTACAAGAAAGATCACTAATGCAGTAGCACGTATCAAGTTAGGACTTCAGGATCATGTAGAACTTGGTAATCTTGATGCCAAGAGAGACTGGGGACATTCAAAGGATTATGTAAGAGCTATGTGGTTACTTTTGCAGCAGGAAGAGCCAGATGATTATGTAATTGCTACAAATGAAACAAGAACTGTAAGAGAGTTTGCAAAGACAGCATTTGCAGCAGCAGGAATAGAAGTTGAGTTTGAGGGCGAAGGAGTTAATGAGATAGCAAAGGATAAGGCAACTGGTAAGGTTGTACTTAAGGTTAATCCGGAATTCTTCAGACCGGCAGAGGTAGAACTTCTTATCGGTAATCCAGCAAAGGCAGAAGAAAAGCTTGGTTGGAAGAGAGAGATATCATTCCAGGAATTAGTAGAAAGAATGGTAAAGAATGACCTTGAACTTGTTAAGAGGGAAATTGCTAACAATTAATATAATCATGTTTGATAGTCAGGGCAGAGAATAATAATCTGTCCTGACAATATTTGATGTATCAGAAGAGAGGTAGTTAATGAAGGCATTAGTAGTTGGCGGGGGTGGATTCGTCGGACCATATCTTGTAAGACACTTAACTAAGGATTTAGGATATGAAGTGACAGTAACCAAGACAGAGAAAGAAACACTTGCTATGGATGAAATATCTGTAAAGAATCTTGATATTCTTGATAAGAATCAGATATCAGAGCTTTTAAAGGAAGAACAGCCTGACTATCTGTTCCATCTTGCGGCACAGTCATCAGTTGCTTATTCGTGGAAGAATCCAACATTGACAGTGGACGTGAACATAAAAGGTTGTGTTAATCTCCTGGAGGCTGTGAAAGATGCAGATAAGAAGCCAAGGGTTCTTCTTATTGGTTCAGGAGAGGAATACGGACATATAAAGAAAGATGAATGTCCTATCATAGAAGATAATGTGTTAAGACCTGGCAATATATATGCAGCGACAAAGTCATGTCAGAATATGTTAGGAAAGATATATTCAGATGCATATGGTCTTGATATTATGATGGTGAGGGCGTTTAACCATATAGGACCAAACCAGACACCTGTGTTTGTAGTTGCAGATTTCTGTAAGCAGGTTGCAGAAATAGAAAAAGGAAAACAGGAACCTGTGATATATGTAGGAAAATTAAGCGCAAAGCGTGATTTCACAGATGTAAGGGATGTCGTAAAGGCATATGCTCTTTTGGTAAAGGGTGGTAAAAGAGGAGAAACTTACAATGTGGGAAGAGGTCATGCAGTGGCTATAAAAGATATTCTTAATAAGATAGTATCTATGTCATATAAGAATATAAAGGTAAAAGTTGATGAGAATAAACTACGTCCTGTAGATGTTCCTATCATAGAACCGGATATAAGTAAGATAAAAGAGGAAGTAGGTTGGGAGCCAGTTATAGATCTTGAACAGACACTTAGGGAAACACTTGAATACTGGAGAAATATAGATTAATGAATCATACATTTATTTTAATGTGTGAGTGTTACAGGAGATTAATATGAAGTGCGTAATACTAGCCGGTGGCATAGGCAATAC
>JBNMGS010000421.1:0-2021 GCA_050872365.1 Lachnospira sp. | reverse complement strand
GGAATTTTCATTCAGCCTTTTTTTAAGAACATCAAAAAGTTCTGTTTTTGTATTAATATCTTCATTGCCAAGATCAGCACAGGCTACAGAAATATTAAAAGGCAGACGTTTGTTATTAAAAAGCAGATGTCTGGGAGTAGTCTTATCAGGAAGAGATTCGATACGTCTGCAAAAACTTTTGTAATCAATATTCCTTTCGAGTACAAAGAATGTGTCAGGACTGTATCTGACAAATATTAATTCATTGTCTTTTTCATCTACGAAAAGTTGTTTTAAAAGTGAATAAAGACTGCATATTATTCCTGAAGCGGCCATGCTTCCTTCTGTCTGTGTTACATCGTATAAATGTAGAATATGTATAAGTGCAGTATTTGACTGATGTGTTTTCTTGGCAGTATATATCAGATTAGGAAGATGTTCTGCAAGATAATCCTGGTTATAAGCCTGTGTTTCTTTATCAAGCAGCAGCTGGCTGTTTAAGGATTGGATTATATTTATTAGTTTTTGTTTTGCAGAATATGAACTATAACGATTATATGTATAAGAGAAATGTCTGACTATTTCCAAAACCAGAGGAGTGCCTTCTACTATAATAGGACGTGATGTTATCTGGAATACGTCATTGTCAACAGTATCAAGCTTGGATTGTGTCTGACCGGTAAGCAGAGCTCTTGCAGATGTACAGTTGACACATTGAAATGGAACATTCCATACATCATAGCAGTTAGTATCTTTTAAAGCATCATCAGATGAATCATTTGCAGTTTTAATAATATGACACTTATATGGATTAACAAGCCGCACGATATCAAATGAACGTGCAAGTATGTGCATTTCATCTATGATTTCTTCTTTTGTATATTTGTCTATATCAGAATTGTTATTGATATAGTTGTTAGCAATAGTATAACCATCGAGGCTATCTTTACTGTAATCATTAATATTAGTCATAAGCCGTTCCTGCCTTTAAAAAGTTTAATAAATATTAGCATATTTTACAAAAAAATCCAACTTATATTTGACATTTATTTGACAAGAATGTATCTTATTGATATTAAGATGTTAGCTTTCCGATAAGGCAAACAGACTGTTGAAATAATATCATTAATATTGAAATTACAAATTAAATAACGCAAGCTTTAAAATCTACTTATGATATTCGCATATTAATATTAATTTGATAAAAAATTACTACATAATAGCACAGGGAATATGACAGCTACAGATAATTAACAACAGATGACTATATCAGTAAGTTTTGCAGATTAAAGTTACCCGGTAACTGATACAGACAGAAGGGAAAATGATTATGTTGAATAGTGTATTAAATATGTCAAAAAAACAGATAGAAGAAGCAATAAGAATATTAAATCCATGCATGAATGATTATATCTATGTATTTGACCTTAAAGAGGATTACTATATTATATCGCAGCATGCCACAGACAGGTTTTTATTACCATCAGACAAGTTCCATAATGCAGAAAAAAGTCATGAACAATTCGTATATCCAGAGGATTTGCCTTTACTTAAAAAAGAAATAGAACTGATTAAAAATGGTAATAAAAAATTCCATGATATGAAATACAGATGGCTTGATAAGCATTCTAATCCGGTGTGGATTAACTGTAGAGGAACAGTTTTATATGATGATAAAGGAAATCCTAATTATCTTGTGGGTTGCATTAATGAAATTGGTGTTAAGCCTGAGGCAGATAATGTGAGCGGTCTTCTTGGTGATTATGCACTTGCACAATACATAAAGGATACATGTGTTGATAAAGTACCAGATGGATTCATATTAAGAATCGGTATAGATAATTTCAGTGCAATTAATGCTAATTTTGGAATGAGTTATGGAGACTTCATATTAAAAAGGACATCAGATTGTATTCTTAAAAGTATAAGTATGAATCAGAAACTTTTTAAAGCAGGTGCAGATGAGTTCATAGTTGTTGATTTTAATGGTGGATCTATAGATGAAGCTATACAGATATATTTACAATGTAAAAAATATATAG
>JBNMGS010000420.1:0-2027 GCA_050872365.1 Lachnospira sp. | reverse complement strand
ATACAATTCCTTTATAGTTATAGATTCATTCATCTTATCAATCCTCTTTTCTCTTATTCACTTACAATAAATCATAAAATCTTATATAATTATTCAACAGTAACACTCTTTGCAAGGTTCCTTGGTTTATCTACATCATTGCCCTTAAGCACTGCTGTATAATATGCTATAAGCTGAAGCGGAACTGCCGCTGTCATTGGCATAAGCATCTGTGGGGTCTGTGGAAGTCTTATGATTATATCTGCTACGCCATCTTCAACTTCAACCTCCTGCGCTGCTACGAGTATTACAAATGCTCCTCTTGCTTTAACCTCTTTGATATTACTTATAGTTTTTTCAACCAGATCCATCTGGGTTGCAACAGCAATAACCGGCATATTTTCTGTAATCAAAGATATAGTTCCATGCTTTAACTCTCCAGCTGCATAAGATTCCGAATGAATATAAGATATCTCTTTTAACTTAAGTGAACCCTCCATACTTGATGCATAATCAAGTCCTCTTCCTATATAAAGAAGACTATCTGCATTCACAAGCTTAGAAGCCGCATACTGACATTTTTCCTTAAGATTAACTGCTTCTTCAAGTACTTTTGGCATATCTTCAAGATATTTTGTATATTGTTTACACTCTTCCCTAGTAATCTTATTCCTTGCATAAGCAAGTTCAAATGCAATAAGATACATAATAGATATCTGAACCATATAAGCCTTTGTTGAAGCAACTGATATTTCCGGTCCAGCATGTGTATATACCACCATATCCGCTTCCCTTGCTATAGAAGAACCTTTGACATTTACAATAGCCATCGTATCAGCACCCTTCTGCTTAGCAAGTTCCATTGCGGCTTTAGTATCCGCTGTCTCACCTGACTGCGATATAACTATCATAAGATCGCCTTTTCCTATAATCGGATCACGGTATCTGAATTCCGATGCAATATCAACATTGACAGGCATTCTTACAAGCTTTTCCATAACATACTTTCCTACCATACCGGCATGCATGGCCGTTCCACATGCCACTATATATATGTTATTGTAATTTTTCAACTTATCCTTATCGAATCCCTCTGCTGTAAAGTCTGGCATATGATCCTGTATTCTTGGTGTGATAGTTGTTTTAACTGCTGTTGGCTGTTCATGAATCTCTTTTAACATAAAATGCTCATATCCACCCTTTTCAGCAGCATCAACATCCCAGTCAGCTGTGTTAATCTGTTTAAATATTTCATTCTTATGAACATCAAAGAATCTTATTGAATCTTTCTTTACTACTGCTATATCGTTAGTATCCAGAAGATAATAATTTCTTGTATAATGAATAATAGCAGGAACATCTGATGCTATAAAATTCTCTTCTTCCCCTTTCCCAACGATAAGCGGACTATCTTTCCTTACCGCATATATAGTATCAGGAAAATCCCTGAAAAGGATGCCTAAAGCGTAAGAACCCTTAATCTCTCCTATAACCTTTGATATTGTTGCGAGTGGGTCACCATCATAATAATAATCAAGAAGCTTTGCCACAGTTTCTGTATCTGTTTCACTGACAAAGCTATATCCCTCACTCACAAGAAAATCTTTTATCTGCTTATAATTCTCAATAATACCATTGTGTACGATTGATACTCTTTTGTTGCCATGAGGATGTGAATTAATATCTGATGGTTCTCCATGTGTAGCCCATCTCGTATGGCCTATTCCACAATGTCCTGCCGGCTTTCCATCCCTTGCCATTTTTTCAACAAGATTAGAAAGTCTGCCTTTGCATTTTTCCACTTTAATTGTTCCATGTTCAAAAACAGCTATACCAGCCGAATCATATCCTCTGTATTCTAACTTGGAAAGTGTATCTATAAGCACATCTGCACAATCCCTATCACCTACATATCCTGTAATGCCACACATAACAGTCCTCCATACTTACAATAATTCTTATTGTCAATCTTATTATAATTATTATTTTTCTTATTTTGTCTTCATTTATTTATTTTATATTTTTTCATGTGTCATGTTTTTCATTCT
>JBNMGS010000419.1:0-2077 GCA_050872365.1 Lachnospira sp. | reverse complement strand
ATATGGTGCGTATTCCAGCCTCATACTTATTCAAGAACCAAGGCCCTTATGCCAGAATTCGCCAAAGCTCTTGCTCTTGCCGACCATGTTGTTCTTGCAAAGATATATCCTGCACGAGAAACAGATAATCTCGGTATAAGTTCTGCCAACCTCTGCGAGCTTATTAAAGCTGAAGGAAAGGAATGTTACTATTACGAATCATTTGAAGAAATTGAAGAATTTTTGAAAAAAAATTGTATCAACGGTGACCTGTTGATAACTATGGGAGCCGGAGATGTTTATAAAATCGGCGAAGACCTGTTAAAATAAGCATTTGTTAACTTTATAATAGTTTTTCAACAAAGTTATCCACATTATCCACATTTTTATGTTGCTATCAACAATATAGAAATGTGGATTTTTATGTTAACAACCTTTATCACGAAATCTTCGTAAAATGCACATTTAATCATACTTTTCCACGGGTTATCCACATTATCCACAATATCCACAATACAATCCACCTGCTTTTAACTAACTTTTCATTTAATTTTTACTATGCTATAATCTGCACTGGCAGAATATAAGCTGGGATTTTATACAGATATTAACTAAATCCATTAATCAAATCTAAGGAGGATAGGCCTGTTAGATATACAAGGCTTTAGATTTATATATATGAACACTCTTACTTTAACAACAAAAAACGACTACGGATACACATCTGTTTCCAATATATTTATAAACAGATTTGTACCGGAGGCTAACGGTGATTTTGTAAAGGTATATCTTTACCTTCTCCATCTTATAAGCATCGGCAGTTCCAACATAAGCATTTCTTTACTTGCGGATACATTTAACCAGACCGAAGCTGATATTATGAGAGCGTTGCGCTACTGGGATAAGCTTAACGTTATATCATTAACATTTGCTGGTGATAACGACAGCCTGTCCAACATAACCATCAACAATCTTAATGACAATCCTGTCAGCATTAATGCTGACATTAACAACATCAATAATATTGTCAACAACAATACCGGCAATATTAACTCTGTTAATAATAATAACGATATCAACATTAATAATAGCAGCCTTCTTAACAATGCTGCTAATCTTAATAACAGCAATAGAACTAATAATGACAGAGCAAACATTGATAAGACCAACATTTCCAAGCATGTTGAACCTTCAAGTGTGCAGTATTCAGCTGAAAAGATAAGCGAGCTCAATTCGGATGAGAATTTTTCCATGCTTTTATATGTAATAGAATCATATCTCGGCCGCCCTCTTTCTATCAAAGAAACTAACGCCATAGTATATTTCTATGACTCACTCAATTTTTCTATTGAGCTTATCGACTATCTTTTCGAATATTGTGTAGAACACAACAAGAAGAGCATTAACTATATAGAAAAGGTTGCTCTTGCCTGGGCTGATAAAAACATACATACCGTTACAGAAGCCAAGGAAGAAGTCTCTAACCACACTGATTCTGTATATCAGATTATGAAAGCTTTCGGAATCTCCAACAGAGACCCCGGACAACATGAACGCGCTATGATATCTAAATGGGCAGATACCTACTGTTTTGATACTGATATCACTATAGAGGCCTGCAACAGAACAATTAAAGCAATCCACCAGCCAAGTTTTGAATATGCTGATACTATTCTTTCCAAATGGAAAAGCTCTAATATCTCCACTATGGCCGATATCAGAAGGGATGATGCCGCATATGCAGCAAGCAATAACTCTAAAACAAAATATCAGAACACTTCTAAATCCGGCTCAACCAAATTCAATAACTTCCAGCAACGTGACAAAAAGTCTGATGACTGGTACAATTCTTTATTGAGTAACAACAACTAACTGGTTTATGTCATTATGTTAGAATATCCACCAGTTCCAATATCGGATTAAATAATAACAACTAACTGATTTACGTCACAGCGCACCTAATACAACCCGCATTATTCATATAGCATGTATTCATATTCATATAACGTGCGCTATAATAAGGATTAGGGACTGTCACATTAAGCATAATCTATACAATATGTAGATATTAATAACAGATTTATTATCTATATATTAT
>JBNMGS010000418.1:0-2078 GCA_050872365.1 Lachnospira sp. | reverse complement strand
GTTTAAAAGAAGAATTGAGTGAAGGACAACAGGTATTATATTCTTCAAGGTACGGGGAGATTGCGGTTAAAAATACAGATGGTACAGTTATTAATTTTTCAGCATTAAGTGATGGCTATCGAAATGTAATTAAAATAGTTACAGATATAGCAACTAAAATGTGTATTCTTAATCCATATCTTGGAAAAGATACTTTAAGATTAACTCCGGGAATAGTTGTAATAGATGAATTAGATTTGAGCCTTCATCCAACATGGCAGAGAAGAATTGTAGATATATTAAAAGAACTATTTCCTAAAGTTCAGTTTATATGCGCTACACATTCACCATTTATTATACAGTCATTAGAGCCGGGTGAACTTATTACACTGGACTCAATTCTTGATGAGGAATACTCAGGGCAAAGCATTGAAGACATAGCAGAAGATGTTATGAATGTTAAGATTGCACAATATAGTGAAAAGAAAGTTGAAATGTATGAGGCGGCAGAGGAATATTTTAAGGCATTAAAAAATGCAGCATCAAATGAAGATATAGAAGAGTTGAAGGACAGGCTGGATACTTTATCTGCCAGATATAGTGATAATCCAGCTTATAATGCATGGATGCAGTTAAAGTATTTAGAGAAAAAGCGGAGATGAAGAATAATACGACCAGTGAATAAAGGACAAAAGCCAGCAGAATATAAGCATTATAGGGATGCTGAACCATATTTAGAGCAAAGACTTGGCACATATTGCTCTTTTTGCGAAATGGATATTAGCCACGCTCCTGAAGTTGAACATAAAGAAGCAAAGTCGAGAGGTGGTCAGGAACTTGAATGGGATAACTTGTTACTTTCCTGCAAATACTGCAATACACGTAAGGGCATTTATGTAAAAAAGGGAGATAAAGAAAAATATATCTGGCCAGATAAAGATGATACATTTCATGCATATTTGTATGATGAAGATTTGCCAAGATTAAATGAAGAATACTTAAAAACAAAAGATATAAATGAAAGAGAAACAGCAGAGAATTTATTCAATCTTTTAAAGCTGGATAACTATCCGGTTACACCTAAAGACAGGGATAAAAGATTTGCGAAAAGAAATGAAGCAAGAAATTATGCAATATCAGGCAGAGAGGGATTAAAGTCTGTAAAAGGAGTTGATGAACGCAGGGTTTATCTGGAGTTAATGATAAATCTTGCAAAATCGAGCGGCTTTTTTTCTGTCTGGATGGAAGTGTTTAAAGATGATGATGAGATAAAGAATATGCTTATATCAATATATCCGGGAACAAGGACAGAATATGTAAGTAATTAGTTAAACATAATGATACATTTATAACTGGAAAGGAGCATTAAGTATGATATTAATTAAAAACGGCTACATAATCGACCCGGCAAGTGGTTTTGAGGATTATGCAGATATTGTCATAGAAGATGGAATTATTAAGAAGATTGGATGTCTGGATGGTGATTATGACGATACGGCTTCGCAGAATAATAATCAAAGTAATAGTAATGACATGAATAATAAGACATCTGACAGTAATTATGAGCAGGTTATAGATGCCAAAGGAATGATAGTTGCGCCGGGTCTTGTTGATACACATGTACATTTCAGGGACCCCGGTTTTACATACAAGGAAGATATTGAAACCGGTGCCAAAGCCGCAGCCGCAGGAGGCTTTACAACAGTTATGTGCATGGCTAATACAAAGCCTGTGATAGATAATGTTGAAACTCTTAAGTATGTTTTGGAGAAGGGAAAGAAGACCCCTGTAAATGTATATTCAGCGGCAGCAGTTTCAAAAGACTTTAAGGGAGAAGAACTTACAGACTTTAAGAGCCTCAAAGAAGCGGGTGCATATGTATTTACAGATGATGGAATTCCGCTTAAGGATGAACTTCTTGTAAAGAAAGCGATGGAGGAGGCAAAAGCGCTTGATATGCCTCTTAGCTTTCATGAGGAAAATCCTGCATTTATAGAACAGCAGGGAATTAACAAAGGCGCTATATCGGATAAGTTAGGATTGGGCGGAGCACCAGCACTTTCAGAGTATATTATGGTTGCAAGGGACTGTATGCTTGC
>JBNMGS010000417.1:0-2103 GCA_050872365.1 Lachnospira sp. | reverse complement strand
GTGTTATATTGGTTACACATGATATACCTATAAAGTACATTGGACTTTTAGAGTCGCCAAGTCCTCTGAATATGGAACTTATTATATTATAAGCTGTTATAAATGGAATTCCGATGAAACATATTGTAAGATACTTTACAGCTCCTGCAACAGCTTCACCAGGTGTTCCTATCAGCACAACTATAGGCTTAACCGCCATAAGAAGCACGATTGTTATTACTATGGCAATTCCCATAAACAGAGTGATAGTATTTCCGATTGCCCTGCTTGCATTATCAAACCTGTTTCCACCTATTGCTTTACCTATTGTAACCGTTGCTCCCATAGCAAGACCTACGATTATGACTGTAAGCATATACATGACCTGGCTTCCGTTTGACACTGCCGTTATAGAGTCAACGCCGTTAAACTGCCCTGTTATGTAAAGGTCCGCCATGCCATACAATGTCTGTAAAAAATATGATAAAAGATATGGAAGTGCAAAATATATTATTGTTTTAAATATACTTCCTGTTGTAAGATTTTTCTCCATAATGTCTAATCTCCTGTTTTTCTATGATACTAAACAGCCAGCCTGCAGGATGTATTACCCAGATACCTTTGAATTAAATGATTTTAACCCAATGTCTGTTGATATAATCATACATCTTATCTGACTTTTTCTCATATTAAACCTTACAATCATTGTAGAGTCAAGCTATAATTATTTCTTTCGTACAGGAATATTAATCTGTGTTACAAACCTGCTGGTATCGCTTGTAAGCCCATAGTCTATAAGAGTGAGTTCCCTTGAATACCCACTTATCACGTAATTATGCGAAGATATATATTCAGTCAGTTTCCTGTAATACTCTGGTGACTGCTTATGGCTTCCACAAAATCTTACAGATACACACATAGTTTCACCTATAAACTCTGTTTCACCATCATATTCATCTTCATCATCAAGCAGCAAAAATGCGGTTTCATACTTATCATATCTTCCAGCCTTAAGACTTTTCTCTGATATGCCAACACCCACTTTGCCTGGAAATACAAGCGAGTCCGGCTGGTTTTTCTGCAGTTCCCTTATTGAATATTCAAGGTCAAGATAGGACTCCAGCTTAAGTGAATTCTTTATCCATACAATGCGCTGCGCCGGCACATTTATAAGAGATATCTCATCAAGCTTTGATGATGTTGCATCCTTTAACATGGCAAGCCTGTTGTCTATCCTTCTTGATATAAGCTCAAGTTCATGCTGTTTCTTTGCTATAATCTCCTTCTGCCTTATAAGCTTTTCTTCTATGCTGTCTATATCCCTGTTTGTTATGAATTCCTTTATCTCATCAAGCGGTATATCCAGCACCCGTAGATACCTTATTGTATTAAGCACCTCAAACTGCTTTACGCTGTAATACCTGTAGCCAGTCTGTTCATCTATATACTCCGGCTCTAACAGTCCTTCCTTCTCATAGTGCCTTATGGTCCCCATACTTATATTAAACATACGGGCAACCTCACCTATTTTATAAAGCTTTTCTTTATTCTCCATATCACTTCTTTACCATACAATACTGGTTACGTCCACTCCTTTTAGCCTGATAAAGTGCCTCATCCGCCAGCTCTATAAGCTGCATCGCACTTACATCACACGAAATATCTGTCAGTACATCTGGATTTACAGAGTTCTCACTGGCTGAACATACATTTCTGTCATCCTCTCTGTAAGCACTATCCGGCTCACAGAATACTACGCCCATACTTGCGCTTATATGAACCACCTTACCTGACTCACTTATATCAGTATCAAATCTCTGAAGGACATGATTTAACTTTATTTCAAGTGAACTTCTGGTAATACCCTTAGCAAGCACGCAGAACTCATCACCACCGAATCTTGCCACTATGTCATCACCTGTAAACACTTCCTTTAAAGCCTCACCTGCACGTATAATCAGCCTGTCACCAATAATATGTCCAAGCGTATCATTAACATTCTTAAAGTGGTCGACATCAAGAAATATAAGTCCATATGTATGGTCACAGCTTTTAATATACTTTTCAAGGATATTTATAAATGTTGTCTTACTATACAGTCCTGTAAGCATATCCAGCTTTGAC
>JBNMGS010000416.1:0-2108 GCA_050872365.1 Lachnospira sp. | reverse complement strand
TATAAGCCAGAGCATACCTCAAGGTATTAACTCATGCATAACACTTGTTTCTACATTTGTAAGTATGATAGTACTTGATATTCCGCTTACTATTGTATCTGTTATCATGGTTATTATTATGTTATATGTAACCTCTAAGTTAAGTGAACTTTCTGGAAGATATTTCGTTGAACAGCAGAAGGATATAGGTAAGGTTAATGCTTATATTGAAGAAATGATGGAAGGACAAAAGGTTGTAAAGGTATTCTGTCATGAGGAAGAAAGTATAGAGCAGTTCAGAAAGATTAATGATGCACTTCGTGAAAGTGCTAACAATGCGAATAAAATTGCCAACATTACTATGCCTGTTAATGGTAATATCGGTAATATAAGCTATGTGTTATGCGCTATTGTCGGTGGTATATTAGCACTCAGTGATTTTTCAGGACTTACGATTGGTACACTTGTGGCTTTCTTGAGTCTAAACAAGAGCTTTACACAGCCTGTAACACAGATAAGCCAGCAGGTAAGCAGTATAGTTATGGCTATGGCTGGTGCCGGACGTGTATTTGAGTTATATGATGAGAAGTCTGAAACTGATGAAGGTAAGGTTGAACTTGTTAATGTAAAGTATAACAGTAACAGGGAGTTTGAAGAAACTAATGAAAAAACTATGATGTGGGCATGGAAAAGACCAGCCATGGATGGTAAGCCTGCTGATTACAGAAGACTTGAAGGTGATGTTACATTTGACGATGTTGACTTTGGGTATAATCCAGACAAGATGGTACTTCACGATATCAAGATGTATGCAACACCAGGACAGAAAATAGCATTTGTTGGCAGTACGGGTGCCGGAAAGACAACTATTACTAATCTTATTAACAGATTCTATGACATACAGGATGGTAAGATAAGGTATGATGGCATTAATATCAACCATATAAAGAAAGATGATTTAAGACGAAGTCTCGGTATAGTTCTTCAGGATACGAACCTGTTTACAGAAACTATAATGGAGAATATACGTTACGGGCGTCTTGATGCGACAGATGAGGAATGTATGGCAGCAGCCAGACTTGCCAATGCTGATGGATTTATAAGACGTCTTCCGGATGGTTACAATACAGTACTCCACAGTGGCGGAGCTAACTTAAGCCAGGGACAAAGACAGCTTTTAGCTATAGCACGTGCAGCAGTAGCTGATCCTCCTGTACTTATTCTTGATGAAGCAACATCTTCTATAGATACAAGAACTGAAAGATTAGTACAGAAGGGTATGGATGCTCTTATGTCTGGAAGAACTTCATTCGTTATTGCACACAGACTTTCTACAGTACGTAATGCGGATTGTATCATGGTTATGGAGCAGGGAAGAATTATTGAGCGTGGAACACATGACCAGCTTATGGAAGAGAAGGGCAGGTATTATCAGTTGTATACAGGTAAGAGTATATCGGCATAGATATATGGCTGGTTAGTTATGCCACGTATAAGTAGATGGACGGAGACTTAAATACCGGGGTATTTTGGAAATAAAGCTGCACGCACCAGAAAGTTAAAATATAAGCGGGTGCCTGTAGTGCAGACAGTGTTAGATGCAATTGAAGCTTCTGGCATTGAATATTGTCTGTGCTATAGGTATCCGCTTATATCATATGTATTTAGTGATAAAAAATAAAACTTACATATCCTTTACTATTGTTACATATATATAAATTTGATATAATAAATAGTGGGTTTTATAAGATTGACAATTCAGCCCGATAAAAATATAATAAAATATTGTTCAGGCGAAATGAAAGTTTTAGTTATTTGTTCTGGACAAAGAAATATATTGGTTAAGTTTAATATGGAAAAAGAAAAGAATAATGAGCTTATTGACTATGTAGTCAATGATTTCAAAAGTGGTATTAAGCATGGAGTGCTTGTTGCTAATCTTACGTATGCTTTAGCTAAGGAATATGGCATGTCAGACGATGAGGCATATGAGTTAAAGGTTGCTGCTATGGTGCATGATATCGGAAAGCTTAAGCTTTCTGAGTATCTTTATGGGAGAACTAATGAGAATCTTCCAGAAGAAGAGAAAAAGTATATGAGCATGCATTCAAAGATTAGCTATGATGTAT
>JBNMGS010000415.1:0-2154 GCA_050872365.1 Lachnospira sp. | reverse complement strand
AATAATAATACTAGGGTGTTATATTTCCAATATGAGATTTTTTTGTGTTTGATAAAAACCTGATGCCATCAACTTTCTCAGATTAGTAACATGTGCCGTCAGAAGCATATAAAAACGGTTACTATATTATCGCTATGTAATATAGTAACCGTTACTGTAAGTTATTCAATTGTTGCTCCTCCAAATCATTATCTTCTTTTAATTAATTATTCTGCAATGAATATAATTATTAATAATGCTTGGTATGTGTTATGTTTCCATTGGATTATACCTTCCTTTCTCACTCAATTCCTTATATCTATATTAACATTCTTAATGAATGGTATCGATATATTGTCTATGTATTAATATATTATCTGTTGAACTTGTCTCTTTAATATGATTAATATATGTCTTCTATATCGATTATTAATATGTTTAAGGTCTTGTTTGTTTGTAATTGTATATTAACACTCACTTGTGTGTTTGTCAACTTATTTTTTGATTATTTTGTGTTATTTTTAAAATTATTTTTATTTGTCGCAATCTATGTTAAATTGTTTGAATTGTGTTTAAATTATTGTATTTTGTATACGCATTAATCTAGAGATAATTTACGCTATTATATCAATATCTTTTTTTACATTTATTATAATCGTATAACATAAAATCATCTTTGCGCTTCTACATCCCAATATGGCTACATATTGTATTCCTTATACAACTTCTCTAACTGTTTCTTATCTGTTAGCTTAATAAGTTCCTCAGAACGTCCATCTTCATTTAGCTTTACTATCAGATTAAGCAGCTTTTCTTTCATCTCTTCTCCACCTTTCACCTTACCTCGTGCTTCTCCTCGTGCTTCTCCTCGCGCTTCTCCAGCTTCATAACTCTGTTTCTTTACTCCATCTATATACGCTTTCTCATCAAATTCTGTCAGTAACATATCAGTCACCTCCGCTTTTCCTTGACAAATTATACTTTTACATGCAATCAGTTCTTCTTTTCTACATATTATATTCCTTATACAACTTCTCTAATTGTTTCTTATCTGTTAGCTTAATAAGTTCCTCAGAACGTCCATCTTCCTTTAGTTTTATTATCAGATTAAGTAGTTTTTCTTCTCCTCGCGCTTCTCCAGCTTCATAACTCTGTTTCTTAACTCCATCTATATACGCTTTTTCATCAAATTCTGTCAGTAACATATCAGTCACCTCCGCTTTGTTTTTACTTAGGATATCCTTAAGTACATTATCGCGTATTGCTTCGTTAATTGCAAGTGATACCGCTTCTGCAAATATTTCCTTCTTATTGATTGCTTTCATTTCTCTCTTATATTGTGCTGTCAAATCATCACTTTTGACTCTTACAAGCGCTATAAACTTTGAATACTCCATAAGTTTCTGACATTTTTCCATAAGATTATGATTACACCCGTAGTTGATATTTAGCATCTTAACAATAACTTCAACGCTTGGCTTATCTCTAAATCCATCATTTGGCTTATTATATGAATTATCGACATATTTATTATATGCCGCATCATCCAAACCACCATCATTTTCTTTAATAGAATTCAAAACATTCTTGTTATATTCACTATTATTATCGCTACTCTCCGTACTGTTATTATCGGTACTCTCCATCTTATTATTTATATTGTATGTATCCTCCAAATCTATTTTCATATCAATTATACTATTCTTATATGAGGGTCTGGCATACGAATCTGACAGTCTTAGTTCCTGCTCCTCTGGTTCCTCGTCTGTTCCGTTATAGAACACAACATACTTAGGGAATGGTAATTCAACAAGCTTCTCATTGTATATAAGCAGATTATTCTGTTCTATATATCCCTTATACAACTCTGCAAAATATATTAAGCCCATTACTGGCATGTTATAGTTTATGCTGCTCTGATGTTCATAAAGATTCAATTCACTATTTATAATAAAAGAAATATCATTCTTATAGCCTATGTATATTGCATCTTCTATAGTATTAATTGTTATAAGGCTGTCATCTGTATAATCGGTATTATTCAAAGCATTATAAAGGCTAAGCAAATCCTTTTTATTATTGAAAACTTTTCTGAATAGTGTATCTTTATACTTTCTATTTAGCTTTAATTCCATACTCTCTCCTGTGCATTTATATTTTCTTATATTTATTATT
>JBNMGS010000414.1:0-2169 GCA_050872365.1 Lachnospira sp. | reverse complement strand
GTATACATCAGTTGGTGTCAAATGTGAAAAGGTGTAATAACATTTACTGGTATAAGAAGCAATATATGTAATTACCAGTCTATATTGAATACAGATGTTAAAGAAAAAGCAGAATATAGTGATTTAAGGCACCTTGAAATGTCTCTATAATAGAATACAGATGGTTAAAAAGTAAGAGGTAAGTTAAATAATGATTAAAGAAGTAGCATCAATAGATCTTCCAGTACACGAGCGCATGGTCGTAAGAAAAAACAGTCTTACACCAGAAGGTTATAATGAAGGCGATAAGGTTCCAAGAATATCAATAGTTACAGGTACTCATGGTGATGAGCTTGATGGACAGTATATATGCTATGAGATAATTAGAAGAGTTAACCAGCACCCGGAAAAGTTAAAAGGAATAATAGATATATATCCAGATATTAATCCCCTTGGAATAGATATAGGTTCAAGGGGAATTCCAATGTTTGAGCTTGATATGAACAGAGTATTCCCTGGAGATAACAATGGTGCTGTAGCAGAGAGTGTTGCTGCCGGAATAGTGAATGATATAATAGGCAGTGATTTCTGTCTTGATATACATTCAAGTAATATATTTGTGAGAGAAATGCCACAGGTAAGACTTAACGATGAGAATGTTGACAGACTTCTTCCATATGCGAAGATGTTAAATGCTGATTTTGTATGGATATTTTCATCAATAACTGTGCTTGATGCGACACTTGCATACAGTCTTAACCACATGGGAGTTCCGACACTTGTTGCGGAGATGGGGGTTGGAAACAGAATTAATAAAGAATACAGTAAGCAGCTTCTTATGGGAATATTTAATCTTATGACAAAGCTTGGAATATGGGATGATGAACAGATAGAAGTAAGGGAGCCTATTATATCGACTGAAGGTGAAGTTAACTTTATAACAGCTTTGGAAAGTGGTATATTTGTTCCGGCTATCAACTCATGTGGATGTATACATATGGGAGAACATATAGGCGATATAATAGAGCCTATAGAGGGAAGAATTATACAGCATATAGAGTCTCCTATGGATGGAATAGTATTTACACTAAGAGAGAATCCTGTTGTATACAAAGGAGCACTTCTTGCCAGAGTCCATGGAGGCAGAAAATCATGAGAAAAGAAATATTATATAGTTTAAAGGGTATATACAGAGAAAATTTTGAGATAGAGGGTTACAGATTCGGAAGTGGAGAGAAGTCAGCGTGTATAGTTGGAGCACTTCGTGGTAATGAGATACAGCAGCTATATATATGTTCCCAGCTTATTAGGGTGCTTAAGGAGCTTGAAGCACATGGGGCTATATCACATAACCATGAAATACTTGTTATTCCGTCAGCTAACCGATTCTCAATGAATGTAGAGAAAAGATTCTGGCCGATAGATAATCTTGATATAAACAGAATGTTTCCCGGAGATTCATCAGGGGATACAACCAAGCAGATAGCAGCAGCTATATTTGAAAGCTGCAAAGGTTATAGTTATGGCATACAGTTTGCAAGCTTTTATATGCCGGGAGATTTCATACCGCATGTGCGTATGATGGAAACAGGTTATCAGAGTGCAAGTCTTGCGAATCTGTTTGGTCTTCAGTATGTTGTTATAAGAAAGCCCAAGCCTATGGATACAGCAACACTTAATTATAACTGGCAGATGAATGGAACAAATGCATTTTCAATATATACTAACAGTACTGATATTGTTGATGACAAGTCGGCAAGGCAGGCGGTATCTTCGGTATTAAGATTTCTTACAAGAATGGGCATAGTAAAGTACAATAATCACAGTGGATACATAGCGAGTGTTATTAATGAATATGACCTGTCGGCAGTAAAGACATATGATGCGGGCTTTTATAAAAGGCTTAAAGAACCGGGGGATCCGGTGGTTCATAACGAGGTTATCGGGCAGGTGATAGATCCATGTGAGGGGTTTGTTAAGAGTGAGATAATATCACCAACAGATGGTATAGTATTCTTTGCACATACGGCACCTATGGTTATGAGCAATGAAGTTGTATACAAGATTATAAGGCGTATGCATGAATAATATGATGTCATGGCTAAAAAGTTTTATTATGCAGGTATAAACGATTCCCTGAGATTTTAACTTTTACATCTATATACAAATGTATAATATATATTTGTATAT
>JBNMGS010000413.1:0-2184 GCA_050872365.1 Lachnospira sp. | reverse complement strand
GGAACCAGAAAAAGCCGGTTTGAAAAAATTGTATTAAGTACAGCTAATCTGCCTCCGAAGTAAGTAAGCTGGTTTTGCAAAAAATTAAGCAGGTGTTCACCGAATACTATGATTAAGAGGCTTGCAGCTATTGATAATAACAGTATAAGCGCATACAGACTGGAAAATATACGCTGGATAAACCAGCTTCTGTTATATTCACAGTCATTTATTTTATTAAGGCATACCTTTATCGTCATAAATCCTTTTCCGGCAGACCATAAAAGACCGATGGCTGTCAACGAGAGTAATGCAACAGAAGAAGAATTCTCAATATCTCCAAATATACTTATAAGCATAGGATGAAATTCCTGTGGCATTATGTTTTCAAGCAGACTTAAAAGGTCAGCAGAAGTAATTGGAAAGTAATGTATTATATTAATCAGTGCTATTATGAATGGCATAAAACTAAGAAGAAGATAGTAGCATGTCTGTGCGGCATAAGCGGCTATCTTGTCTTCATTTATTTTTTTAGATACTTCCTGAAATGTAAATATTATTCTTGCAAGTTTCATATATACTCCTGTTTCTATATTGTTAAGACATTATATGTTATTTCTTGCAAATTATCAATAAGGCGTGTAATAACTTGCATTTATAGCCTGTTTTATGTAAAATGTATAAGTTAAAGATAAGAAAGGTATGGTTGTTTGTAATGGGGATTAGCGTTAAGTTACAGGCGTTTGAAGGTCCGCTGGATCTTTTGTTACATCTTATAGATAAGAATAAAGTTAATATATATGATATTCCTATCGCTGATATTACAGAGCAGTATATGGAATATGTAAGAAAGATGCAGGAAGAGGATCTTGATATAGTCAGCGAATTCCTTGTTATGGCAGCAACATTACTTGATATAAAATGCAGAATGTTACTTCCCAAGGAAGTGGATGAGGATGGTAACGAAGAAGATCCAAGAGCAGAACTTGTTGAACAGTTATTACAGTACAAGCTTTTTAAAGCTATGGCAGAAGAACTCAAAGACAAGCAGATAGATGCAGCTAAGGCTTATTACAGAAAACCTGATATACCAAAAGAGGTAAGCGGATATACGCCGCCTCTTGATCTTAATGAGGTAATCGGGGATATGAACCTTCTTAAGCTTAATGCAATATTTGCAGATGTTATGAAAAGAAAAGAAGATAAGGTTGACCCTGTAAGAAGCAAGTTTGGAAAGATAGAAAAAGAAGAAGTTACTATGTCAGAAAAGCTTGTTGATATAAAAGCATTTATGATGGAACACAAAAGCTTTAGCTTTAGGGAACTTCTTATGAAAGGAGCTTCTAAGGTTGCGGTTATTGTAACATTTCTTGTAGTGCTTGAACTTATGAAAACAGGATTTATAACAGTAAGACAAGAGGGAACATGTGAAGAAATATATATAGATGTGGTTGGTAATCCTGAATTGATTGAGGATATATCAGAAGATTAGGAATATAGTTTTTAACATTCGTGCTTTGTGTCTTGGCGTATTTGACACAAACGCGTAATGCGCATAAATAAGCGCAGAAATGAGGATTATTATGAATATAAAACAGACTGAGGCAGCAATAGAAGCCATACTCTTTACAATGGGTGAATCAGTAGAGGCAGAAAAGATTGCGGCAGCAATAGACCACGATGTTGAAACAACGGTTAAAATAATCCATAACATGATGGATTACTATGATGATGAAGGAAGAGGAATCAGGATAATAGAGTTGGAAGGCAGTTTTCAATTATGTACTAAACAGGAATATTATGACACACTTATAAAGGTGTGCAGTCAGCCAAGAAAGTACACTTTATCAGATGCAGCACTTGAAACGCTGTCTATAATAGCATATAAGCAGCCTATTACCAAGCTGGAAATAGAAAAAATAAGAGGCGTTAATTCTGACAGGGCGGTTAATAAGCTTGTAGAATTGGGCCTTGTAAAAGAAGTGGGCAGACTTGATGCACCAGGTCGTCCTATGCTTTTTGGCACTACAGAAGAATTCTTAAGAACATTTGGTGTTCAATCGATAGATGAACTTCCAGTTATAAGTGAGGATATGATTGAACAGTATAAAGAGGAAGCTGAATATGAAATATCAAGTGAGATAAAAGCAGAGGAAGCTGAAAATGACGGACAGCTTACACTGGATATCTGATTGATTAATGTAT
>JBNMGS010000412.1:0-2187 GCA_050872365.1 Lachnospira sp. | reverse complement strand
GCTTTTAAGTTAAAAGACCTGTTATTAGGCAACATCAAACAAGGGATCAATGCCATAATCTTTGCCATGATAGCACCCCCTCATCGAGACTCAATGAAGTTATAGTTTGCGGATTCTCCATTATCAACCAGGATAGACTGTCCACACATGGACTTATTAACCACAGACATAAAATACACCCATTGAGCTTCCTCCTCAGTGATCCATTTATTTAGCAAATTCTGCTCAGCCACTGCGTCCACAAGCTCTCTATGAGCATACAACTTGGGCTCCAATCCTGTAAGAACTGCACCGAAACATAGAATATTAATAGGAACCTTCTTAAACTTATGACAGAAATTCAATGCAAGGTTTTTTGTGTATGAAATACGTCCGCCCTGTGAAGCTGCATAAAGAGGTGTATCCAATCCTACAATACCTGAAATACTTCCTACATTCAAGATAGATCTGATATTATCATTACCCCAGCAGTATTTATCAACTACATTAACATATCCCATAAGATTAGTACTAATAGCACTGTCTTCTTCGATTGTTCCTGCATTGTTGATAACATAATCCATATGAGGAAGGTCGGGAAGTTGCTCCATTACTCCTACGTCCGCAATATAGTGATGATATCTAAAATCGTACTTGATTGCATCAATCACTGATTCTTTGATATCAATACCATAAACCTCATATCCTTTATCAAGAAACAACTTTGCAGTTTCTTTACCAATACCACTGCTGGTTCCTGTAATCAATACTCTTACCATAATTCACCTCTAGTAATATTTTGATATGTGCATTTATAATTTCGGCACCACTCTTGCATTGACCGAATATTTACAATCTGTCGTGCTTCATAATTCTTCGAACACTCTTCAAGTGTATATCCAAAATGACGAAGTTTCTTATCAAACTCTTCCTGCTGATGTTTTGTCTGATTCAGCATATTACCATTATCCTTGATTCTACGATCTGACACCATCCAAGCCTTGTTATTGATAATAACATTGCCATAGGCAGCAGCTTGAACCCAAGTAGTAGAATCAGCTGAAGTAACGGGGAATTTTTCCAGCACATCCAACGCTGTACACCCAAACACGTGAGTCATGACATCCGGGTTAGGACTATTCTTAATAATATCAAAGCACATCTGCAACCAAGCAAACCGAACTGCCGCAGTATCAACAGTACTTACTGCAAGTCCGATATACTTAATATGCTCACCATCAGGAAAGGTATAGTTAAGCATATTGTGTAGCCACTTAGTATCCTCTTCAAAGTGGAATACAGGCAGAATTTTATCTCTATACTTAGGGTTGACCTTTTCAATCATATAAAGATAGTTTTCCCAACTTTGTCCAGGTGCAGCTGCCAACTCCTCCTCTGTAGGCTCTCTTCCGATAACCTGAGGAATCTTATCCACCTGTGCAAAAACAGTTACATAATCACCTGTTTTATTGATAAAATCAATGTAGTCATCTACATCAATTTCCTTTCCTTGGGTGTAGGCGCTGTAGGCTCCGCTGTCGACGAACAGATTAAAAGCACCTGGATGCTCCTTCAGATACTCAATGTCCTTAATTATATGTGACCGTTCATTTAGCTGACTGTAAAGTTGATCACATCCCAATTCTTGTTTTAACTGCACTCCGTTTTTACTTCCTCTTCCGGCGAAGTACAAATGGAAGGGACCGTTATACATACTATTAAAACTCCTTTAAGTTTGTTATCTTATACACTTATTATATAGTATGAACCACTATATCACAAGTTATTTTGAATGATTTTAGAAAAATATCGCACTTGCTATATAATAATATACAACAAGTGCGATAATATTTACTTAACTGAAGATACCCAATCTAAAACTTCTTCAGGTGTATTCAAAATTGTTTTATTTGACACACCCAACAGCATATTATTGATTAACGGTTCATTTTCAGTTACCCAAAATTGATGTGAATTAGCAGGAAGTACTTCGATAGGGTATACAGTGCTAATATCTACGCCTTTTCTAAGTTTCTGAAATTCTGTAGCATATAAAGCTACTGGCTTTCCTAAAGCATATGCAATACCTGTTTCAACTGCTGTCCCAGGATCGTCGCCATCAATGTAAGCTACCATAACATCACACCACTTAATATGATCTACATCTGTATTAAATGTTTTTAGTGTGTCTTGTAGCGTACTTTGATC
>JBNMGS010000411.1:0-2193 GCA_050872365.1 Lachnospira sp. | reverse complement strand
TTCAGTGCCTTATATCGTCCGTTCGTCAACTAACGTTGACATCACTAAACAGTAATATAGTCCTTTTTGCCTATATATATTATAAAAACACTTGCCAAATTTCCTATAATATCTTATACTACCATAGTTGCCAATGTTAATAATTGAATATATTAGCAACTAAACAAATATTTTTGTTGATAATTCAATATTTTTATTTATATTTCAATATATTTGTTTATGAAATAAAAATATCGGTTTACGAAAGAGAGGAGTTTTAATGAGATTAGTAAAGAACATGAGTGTGAAATTAAAAAGTATGCTTAGTGTTATAGTTCTTGCAGTGTTACTGCTGGTTATGGGGGTTATAAGTCTTAGTAATCTGTCAAGTGTAAAAAGTGCAAGCGAAGAGATTTCAGAGAATTATGCCGAGAGTATTAAGCTGTTAGGTAATATTTCAACAAGTTTTGAGACAATGAATCAGGCTATATATGGACATATTCTGGCAGATGATGCTTCTGCTATGAAAACTTATACTGATAAGATTAAATCGGAGCAGAATGAGATTACATCATATTGCAAGAAGTTTGAAGAAAGTCTTGATGAAGGGGAAGAAACAGAGAATTATAATAAATTCAAGACACAGTATGAACAGTATTATAATACGATGTCACAGGCACTTAATTATAGTAATTCCAATGAAGATGAGAAAGCAACATCACTTGTTAATTCACAGCTGAGCAGAATAAGCACACAGGTAGAAGAGTCAATTACCCAGATGCGTATGGCAAATGAAGAAGGTATGGATGAGGCTAAAGAGGAACAGACAAAAGTATATAATTCATCAGTGGCAATAACCGTTGTTATATTAGTTATTGCTGTAGTATGTGTAATACTTGCTATTTTGGTTTCTTTATTTGAGATTGCAGGACCACTAAATAAGATGTTGAAACAGCTCAATGAAATAGTTGATGGCATTAATAATAACAATGGTGATCTTACGAAGCGTGTGACAGCAGACAGTAGAGATGAAATAGGCCAGTTAGGTAAAGGAATTAATGTATTTATAGATACACTTCAGGAGATTATGAAGAATATCAAGGATAGTACAATATCACTTAACAATATTGTAGCTAATGTTGTAGAAAAGGTTACTACAGCTAATGATGATTCAACAGAGATATCTTCTGTTATGGAAGAGCTTTCTGCATCTATGGAAGAGGTGGCATCTACTGTCACTAATATAGAGTCTGATACTTCAAATGTTGATTCAAATGTAGAAGAGCTTGCAGCAGCTTCTGAAAAACTTCTGAATTATACAACAGAAATGCAGAAGAGAGCTTCTGCACTTGAAAGCACAGCGGTAGAGAATAGGCAGTCAACAAGCGAAGTGGTTAATGGAATCATTGATAAGTTGCAGGTTGCTATAGAAGATAGTAAGAGCATTGACAGGGTAAACGAGCTTACGGATGAGATCCTTAACATATCAAGCCAGACAAATCTTCTTGCACTTAATGCATCTATAGAAGCAGCAAGAGCTGGAGAAGTAGGTAAGGGATTTGCTGTTGTAGCAGATGAGATAAGTAAGCTTGCATCATCAAGCAGGGAAACAGCTAATAATATCCAGAATATTAATATTATGGTAGTTGAGGCAGTTAAGGGACTTATCGAAAGTTCTAACCAGATTGTTTCATATGTTAATGATAATATCCTTCCTGATTATCAGGGCTTTGTAGATGCAGGAAAGCAGTACAACGAGGATGCGGTTCATGTTAATGAAACAGTTGTCAGATTTAATGATATGGCGGATAGTATTAAGAAGGTTATGGATAATATTTCAGATGCCATGTCAGGAATAGCAACAGTTGTTGATGAAAGTGCTAATGGAGTAACTTCAGCAGCACAGAGCACAAACAATATGGTAAAAGATACATCTGTTATTGCTGAACAGATGGATGTTAATAAAAACATAGCAGGTCAGCTGGATGGACAGGCTAGGAGATTTGTTAATTTATAATATGTGTTTGTAATATGTATATTAGTTAGAAATATTGTTGTTTAACACAGTTGATTAATAATTAGAAACGGACGCCATAAGGCTTGCGAGGTATTTTAAGAATAAGGCTCCAGTCACCAGAAAACTGATTGGATATTTCTAAGATATTCCATATATGTAGTGTTAACGGACACAACCGCTCATACGAAACATCCGTG
>JBNMGS010000410.1:0-2195 GCA_050872365.1 Lachnospira sp. | reverse complement strand
TATGATGTAAGTGTCAAAAGTATAAAAAGTCGTTTCTGCCTGCAGAAAAAGACTTTTTTACTTGAGACACTCACATCATTTTATAATAAAATACACAATAATACATATGATATTTGTATCAAAAATCCAGAATGCAAATGTAACTGCACAAATGAATATTTCATACTTTTTACATCATATGATGTTGTGGTCAAAAACCACAACTATGATACATCCGAAGAATTATTGAATATTAAAATGCTTCAATATACTGTCTCTTGCCTCTGCTATTGTAATTGCATCCGGATTAACATTAACACCAGCTTTTACAAGGTCATTCATAATATAAGTTACCTGAGGTGCTGCCAGTCCTATCTGCTCAAGCTCCTTATAATGTGCAAATACATTTCTAGGTGTATCATCATACTTAAGAATACCATCATCCATAACCATGATACGGCTCACATATCTTGCAACATCTTCCATACTATGTGACACAAGAATGACTGTTATGCCTGTGTCATCTCTTAACTTCTTAACACAATCAAGAATATCGTCTCTGCCCTTCGGATCTAATCCGGCTGTAGGTTCATCCAGTATAAGCACCTCCGGCTTCATAGCAAGAACTCCTGCTATAGCTACCCTTCTTTTCTGTCCACCTGACAAGTCAAATGGAGACTGATAATAAAGGTTTTCATCAAGTCCTACCTGCCGTAAGCTTTCAAATGCCCTTAATTCATATTCCTGTCTTGAAAGTCCAAGATTCTTAGGTCCAAAACATACATCCTTAAATATATCTGTTTCAAAAAGCTGATGTTCCGGATACTGAAAAACAAGTCCTACGCTTCTTCTTAACTCCTTCATATCATAGCCTGGCTCATATATATCTTTTCCGTTATAATATATATGACCGGATGTAGCCTTTAAAAGTCCGTTAAGATGCTGTATAAATGTTGATTTTCCTGAACCTGTGTGTCCAATAAGACCTATAAACTCGCCATCCTCTATCGCACACGAAACATTATCCAGTGCTTTTCTTTCAAAGCCTGTACCTGCTTCATATACATAGCTAATCTTATCAACTATTATTGACATTCTGTTTCCTCATTTCTGTGTGTATGCCATATTTGTATGGTCACGCCACCTGAATTTACTATCTAATCTATATAAATATGTTTAATTTGCTTTTGATAAATCAAGTCTTTTTATCTCTTCAACCAGTTCTTTGTTTCTAATAATGCCATCCTTAACAGGAAGACCTGCTTTTTTTAACTCATATGCAAGCTCTGTTACCTGTGGAACATCCAATCTTAACTCTTTTAATCTTTCTACCTGAGAGAAAACCTGTCTTGGCGTTCCTTCTATAACGACTTTTCCTTTATCCATAACAAATACATGGTCAGCATCTATGACTTCTTCCATATAATGGGTTATAAGAATAATCGTTACGCCTTCTTTTTTATTAAGCTCATGTAAAACTCTTATAACTTCCTTACGTCCAAGTGGATCCAGCATCGCTGTTGGTTCATCAAGGACTATACATTTAGGCTTCATAGCTACAATACCAGCTATTGCTACTCTCTGTTTCTGACCACCTGAGAGCTTATTAGGCGATGCATTCCTAAACTTATACATGCCTACAGCCTTCAGGCTTTTTTCTACTCTTTCCCATATTTCTTCTGTTGGAACACCTATATTTTCAGGTCCGAATCCAACCTCTTCGTCAACAAGTGTACCAACTATCTGATTATCCGGATTCTGAAATACCATTCCTGCAGTCTGTCTTACCTTAAGGGTATTTTCCGCATCTTTAGTATCCATTCCATCTACATATACGGTTCCTTCTGTTGGCATAACAAGTGCATTAAGATGCTTAGCAAATGTTGATTTACCAGAACCATTATGCCCTAATACTGCCACGAAATCTCCTGCTTTAATATCTATATTAACGTTATCTACAGCTGTTGTAATGCCTTCAACGTTTCCTTCTTCATCACGTCTTATATATTCAAATGTTAAGTTCTTAGCTTCTACTATTCCCACTATTTTCTCCATTTCCAAGCATATATAATACAATATATGTAACACATATATGTATATCTCTTAACAATAATTCTTATGGCGTATATAAAATTCTTTAATTATTTCACATGCTTATATACGCTATTCTTTAAATTTATCATACTAACTTAATTAAAATACTATAATTCTATGTT
>JBNMGS010000409.1:0-2196 GCA_050872365.1 Lachnospira sp. | reverse complement strand
TTCTATGGCTGTTCTTACATCAGGATATAATCTCTGAACTGCAGCTGCATTGGCAACTACCTCCTGTATGTAATGTATACCAAGTGCCTTACTTACAGGCTTTCCTCCAGAGCCACACACAGCTGCTTTAAAGCTCACATCGCCTCCAAAGTGTTCTTTTGCTTCTTCTAAAAGCTTTCTAGCCGTTTCAACCTGTCTGGCATTATGTCTTACATACCTTGTATATTCTGTTTTATCAGTACTTATATCTGTAACAACTATCTTGACAGTTGTTGAACCTACATCTATTCCCACTCTCATATTTCTGGAATTGTTCTGTATATCACCTGTCATAACCTTCGCCTAACCTTTTTCTTTTATCTTTTTCTTTTATCTTTCTCTTTTATCTTTTACTTTTTCTTTAATTTTTATTATTTTATGTTTTATTTTTTCTTCTTAAAAATATATTCATCCTGCACTAACAAACCCGTATTTTTCATACTCCTTCGTCCCGCTTCGCATGACTGTTTGTTAATGTCATTACATTACATCACCTTACATCTGGTTTAGAAATGGCAGTATATCTCCTACATTTTCAAGAATATAATCTGCGCCTGCATTCTCCAGCTCATCTTTTTCTGCAAATCCGTATCTTAATCCAATAGATTCTATACCAGCATCCTTAGCACCAAGTATATCATCTTTTCTATCTCCAATCATAATAGAGTCTGCCTTTACTAAGGCTATATCTGATTCTGCGATACTTTTCATATCCATAATCTGCTTTAATACTTCTTCTATGACATCATCTTTGTGTCTTCTCTTTCCACCTTCAAGTTCACTTCCTACAGCAACATCAAAGTACTGTTCTATATCAAAATGCTTAAGTATTGTTGGAACATATATCTCTGGCTTACATGTAGCTAAAGCAACTATGTATCCTTCTTTCTTTAATCCAGAAAGAAAGTCCGTTATTCCATCAAACAGTCTGTTCTCATATATTCCTGTAATTGCATATCTTTCCCTGTAATAAGAAACCGCCTTTAATGAATCAGACTCACTTAACCCATGAAATCTTGTAAAACTCTCATTAAGTGGTGGTCCTATATATCTTTTAAGGACAGCATCATCATTTTCTGTTATGCCCATCTTTTCAAGTGCATACTGCACACTTTTAGTTATTCCCTCACTTGAATCCGTTATAGTTCCGTCAAGATCAAGTAATATGTATTTTTTTCTCATATAAATCTCCATTTCTGCGCACGTTTTTGCGCATATCGAGTTTGTGTCAAGTGTACGCAGACACAAATCTCGTGTGTGAAAATTCATTTTTCACACTATTATTCCTTCCAGATATTATAAATTAACCAGTTTAAAAGGGTGTCAAAACCCTGAATATAATAAGAATTCTGACACCCTGATATTAAGTATTATACTATTTAATTATAATTTGACAACTAAGATTCCTTATTGTTTATAGTAATATTAGAAACTCCTTCCATTCCATCAACTGATATATTCTTATCGGTCTTTGCCTGGATAGTATTGGCTTTCATAACGTCTGTTATATCAAAACCTGTAGTTTCCTTGATTGATTCTATTGTCTTTGCCAGAACAGAAGGAACATATCCTCCCATCTGTCCAACACCGGAACCATTAGAAGCATCTCCGCCATCAATGATAGTAACCTTGTCTATGCTCTGAAGTGGCTTAGCAACCTGTTCAGCCATCTGTGGAAGCACTTTAACAAGCATTTCCATCATAGCTGCCTGACCATACTTTTCATAGGCCTCTGCTTTCTTTTCCATTGCTTCTGCTTCTGCTATACCTTTCGCCTTAGTTGCCTCTGCTTCCGCTATACCTGTCTTCGATATGGCATCTGCCTCTGCCTGGGCCTTTATTGCAATCGCTTCTGCTTCTGCCTGGGCTTCCACCTTTCTTGATTCAGCACGTGCCTGGGCTTCTGCTATTTTTCTATACTTTTCAGCATCAGCATCTGCCATCTGCTTTGCTTTCTCTGCATTAGCCGGCTCTACTATAGTAACTCTTAAGCTTTCCTTAGTTCTTTCTGCCTGTTTTTGTGCAAGTTCTATATTCTTCTGCTCTGATGCAATCTGAACCTGAATCTGTGCTTCTGCTATCTCTTTTTGTCTCTGCTGCTTAAGAAGCTCTGCATCCATCTGTGCCTGTATAACATCCTTCTGCGTTATATTAGAC
>JBNMGS010000408.1:0-2224 GCA_050872365.1 Lachnospira sp. | reverse complement strand
GACCTAAACCAATGGTTGTTGTTAATGGTACAAGGATAATTGATACACTTCTGGATGCATTGGTATCAGTAGGAATCAAAGATATAACACTGGTAAGAGGATATAAGAAAGAGAAATTTGATGATTTGATTGAAAAATATCCTTTTATTAAGTTTATAGATAATGATATATATGATAAAACAAATAATATTTCGTCTGCAGTAGCTGCACTAGATCATATCGACGAGTGTTATTTGTGTGAAGCTGATTTATATATATCTAATCCTGATATTATTAGAAAATATCAATATAGCAGTAATATTCTTGGAGCATTTTCAATTGAAACTGATGATTGGTGTTATAAGCTAAATAATGGTTATATCTGTGACTATAAAAAAGGTAATACATTCTGTTTTAACTATTATGGAATATCATATTGGAATAAAGACGATAGTGAAAAATTGCGGAATGATTTTAAACAGGTATATGAAGAGGAAAAAGATGGCAGGGATTATTTCTGGGAATTTATACCATTAGTATTGCGCAAAGATAAATATAATGTCGAAGTAAGACCATGTGAAAAGACAGATATAATGGAAATAGATAATTTTTATGAACTTGTGCAGCTGGATCCTTCATATAAAGATTATCCAGGGCAGGAATAAAATGTTGAATTAAACTGGAGGAATACATTGTGAAAGAAAATGAATTCTATATACTAAATAGTCTGTATAATGGAAGTATAGGCCGTGCTGATTGTTCTTATGCATTAGATTGTGTCAGAGCATTATCAGATACCAGGGCATATAACAGGTTAGTTCATGCAGGTTGCATTGATAAAGAAAGTGGTTGTCTTACTGAAATCGGAATTAAAGCTTTAGAACCATATAAGGTGAATAATGCAGTTATTCTTGCAGCTGGTTCATCAACCAGATTTATACCATTATCATTAGAACAGCCTAAGGGGTTGTTTGAAGTGAGAGGCGAGAAACTTATTGAGAGGCAGATAGAGCAGCTTCAGAATGCTGGAATTAAGAACATTACGATTGTTCTTGGATATAAAAAAGAAATGTTTTTCTATCTTGAGGATAAGTATGGAGTTAAGCTTATAATTAATGATTCTTTTAATATTAAGAATAATATAGAGAGCCTGTATCTTGCAAAAGAAGAATTGAAAAATACATATGTATGCGTAAGTGACAGCTATTATATAGAGAATCCATTTAATCAGTATGAATATACAACATATTATTCTGGTTATCATGGCAATCTTATTACAGAAGAAATATATGCTGGTGTTGATGAAAATCGAAGAATTAAATGTATGGATAATGAGCCAATAGATAATGGCTATGTACTTATGGGACATTCATTCTGGAAAAAAGAATTTTCCGATGCATTTGTTAATGTGATGGAAAGTGTGAGAAATGATGGCAGGTATAATAAATATTATTGGGAAATACTTGTTAAAGATAAGCTTGCAGAACTTCCTCCAATGTATGTAAGGGAATATAAGCAGGGAAATATATTTGAATTCGATTATTTTGAGGAATTAAGAAAGTTTGATTCACAATACCTTGGTCATACTCATAGTGAAATAATAAGAAACATTAAGCTTGTGTTCAGGTGTGATGAAGAGGATATAGTTGATTTCAGGAATGTAAGCGAAGGTATGACTAATACTTCTTTTATCTTCAAGATAGATGGAGTTGATTATATATACAGACATCCAGGTGATGGAACAGAGAGTATAATTGATAGAAGAAATGAAAAAAAATCTCTTATTCTTGCAAAGCAAATAGGAATTGATCCGACATATATATATGCGGATGTTAATGAAGGATGGAAGATTTCTGTTTTTATACCTGAATTTCGTGAGCCGGACTATAATTCTTTTGAAGACTCTAAAAAAATACTTTCAGTGTTAAGAAAACTTCATAAGGCTGACATTAAGGTTGATTATGGAATGAAACCATGGGAAGATGCTTTGGAGATGGAAACTTTAATTGAAAAGAAAAATCCTGAGTGTTTCATGCAATATAAACAATTAAAAGATAAAGTCGAGAAATTATATAATATGACACTTAACGATGGGATACAGAAGTGCTTTTGCCATGGAGATACTTACAAACCTAATTGGATGATAAGACCAGATGGTAGCGTTATATTGATTGATTGGGAGTATGGTGGATATTCTGATCCAGGAATAGATGTAGGATATTATGTTGTCGATGCTATGTATGAT
>JBNMGS010000407.1:0-2228 GCA_050872365.1 Lachnospira sp. | reverse complement strand
GTCGATAGCTATAAACTTTGATGCAAGCTTATGCTTGCATCAAAGTTTATAGCTATCGACCACGAGGCAGAAACTTTTACAGCAGTAGTGCTTGAAGAGGATAGCGAAGAAGGCAGAAAAAGGGCATTAAAAGAAGCCGAAAAGCTTATAGCACAGGCAAGAACAGGTGTTGACAAGTACCATGATGATAAAGTAAATATGGAACTTGACGGACATATATTGAAAAAATCGGACACGCTTGAAGAATACAGCCAGAAGGTTGAAAAGATAAAACAGTACATAAAAGACGGACATATATTCCAGACAGTTCTCTCACAAAGATGGACAGTTGAAACAAAGCAGACAGGCTTTGAATTATATGAAAAGTTAAGAGAACTTAATCCATCACCTTATCTTTATTATTATAATTTTGGCGATTTTGAGATAATAGGAAGTTCACCGGAAATGATAGTTAAACAGACTGATTCGAAGGTGTATACATGTCCGATAGCTGGAACGAGAAGAAGAGGAAAAACTAAGGAAGAGGATATCGCTTTAGAAGAAGAACTTCTTGCAGATGAAAAGGAAAGGGCGGAGCATGTAATGCTTGTTGACCTTGCAAGAAATGACTGCGGAAAGATAAGCGAGTTAGGTTCAGTAAGGGTATCACAGTTTATGAATGTACAGAGATATTCACATGTTATGCATATCGTTTCGCTTGTAGAGGGCAGAAAAAATGGAGAGTATCATCCACTTGACTTGGTATCTTCCTTCTTACCGGCAGGTACACTTAGCGGTGCTCCCAAGATAAGAGCAATGGAAATAATAGATGAGCTTGAAACAGTAAGAAGAGGCTTATATGGTGGTGCAACCGGATATCTTGATTTTGGTGGCAATATGAACTTCTGTATCACTATAAGAACTATGATTAAGAAAGGTGATAAGGTATATCTTCAGGCAGGAGCAGGAATAGTTGCAGATTCAAAGCCGGAGCTTGAATATCAGGAGTGCTGCAATAAGGTTATGGCACTTGCAAAGACCCTTGTTAAGGAGGAAAAGTTATGATTCTGTTAATAGATAATTATGATTCATTTACATACAACTTATATCAGTTTATTGGAATATTTAATAACGATATAAAGGTTGTAAGAAATGATAAGATAACGATAGAGGAGATAGAAAAGCTTGACCCTGAGTCAATAGTAATCTCTCCTGGTCCTAAAAGCCCTAAAGAAGCTGGAATAAGTGTTGAGGCGATTAAGCATTTTGCAGGAAAGAAGCCTATACTTGGAATATGCTTGGGACACCAGAGCATAGGCGAAGCGTTTGGCGCAACAGTGTCTTATGCAAAGAAGCTTATGCACGGCAAACAGTCAGACGTGATACATACGGGTGAGAGCATATTTGCAGGAATACCATCTCCTGTAAAGGTTGCGAGATATCATTCTTTAGCTATTATAGAGGACACACTTCCAGATGAACTTGAGGTTATAGCAAGGACTGAGGACGGCGAAATAATGGCTGTTAAGCATAAAGAATATCCGGTTGTGGGACTTCAGTTCCATCCGGAGTCAATATACACAGAACATGGCAAAAGAATGATAGAAAATTTTGTAAATGGAAATATCTAAGAAAGGGAAAATATGATACTTGACGTTATAGTAGAAGATAAGAAAAAAAGACTCCCTGAACATAAGAAAAATATAAGCGAAGAAAAGATGAAGGAACTTGCACTTTCATCAACAAGAAAAAGCATAAGTTTTTATGATGCGTTAAAAAAAGACGGATTGTCAATTATAGGTGAGTTTAAGAAGGCTTCACCAAGCCACGGAACTATGGATAACAAGATAGAGCTTGATGAAAGAATAAGACAGTATAGCAGCAGCGCAGATGCAATATCATGTCTTACAGAGGAAGATCATTTTAACGGAAGCACAGAATATCTTAAGCAGATACGAAGTATGACTGATCTTCCAATTATCAGAAAAGACTTTATAATTGATGAATATCAGGTGTATGAGGCAAAGGTTATAGGTGCAGATGCAATTCTTCTTATAGCTGCAATCCTTGATGATAATAAGTTTAAGGAATTATATGACTTGGCTTACAGTCTTGGACTTGACGTGCTGTGTGAGGTACATGATGAAGAAGAAATGAAAAGAATGCTTGCACTTGATGTAAAGATTATAGGAATAAATAACCGAAATCTTAAAACATTTGAGGTTAATCTTGATACTACAAAGAAGCTC
>JBNMGS010000406.1:0-2242 GCA_050872365.1 Lachnospira sp. | reverse complement strand
TTGCTATCCGCATGAATGATGGTGAACCTGTGGCGAATGTTCCAAGAAGCATTAAGGAAGAAGGACATCAGATTCTTAAGCTTGTTAATAATGAAGATGAGACATATACTCTTATCGTTAAGAAGGTAGAAGAATAGGAGAAAGATTATGGCAGAGAGAATTAAGTTACAGGATTTTGATGAAAAAGTATTGAATAATCCACTTCCAGTTCTTGTAGACTTTTATTCAGACAGCTGCGTTCCATGTAAGAGGCTTGCACCAGTACTTGGTACGGTAGAAGATGAAAAGGCAGGAGCATTAGCAGTGTTTAAGGTGAATATTAACTTTGATGCTGATGCAGCTGAAAAATACGATGTAAGTGCAGCTCCAACACTTGTACTATTTAAGGATGGAGAAGAAAAAGCAAGACACACTGGAGTCTTTAAGAAAGATGAGCTTGTAAGCTTTATAGAAGCTAATTCATAAATATAAGTATATGACTATGATGGGTTTATGTAATTTATAACAAAAAAGAGTTTGATTAAGGATTAACATATTAATCCAATTAAATATGATAAAAGTTATGCCGAACAGGCAGGAAAGAGGTAGAGTATGCAGTTAACAGTATCAGGAGTAAAGAAAGAATATGAAGACGGAATTACACTTCCAAAGCTTTTTGAAATCGAGAACGTTGAAACACCAGAATATGTAACAGTTTCAATAAATGAAGAATTTATTCCTGGCGACCAGAAGGAAACATATCAGTTAAAAGATGGAGATAATGTTGAATTCTTATACTTCATGGGTGGCGGACAGAGATAATAAAACAAGTGAGTAAAAACAAGTGAGGTAAATACCTCTGCTCCTGCAGAGGGCAAATATGCTAAAGCATATTGCATTTTACTTCGTAAAACAAGTGAGGTAAATACCTCTGCTCCTGCAAGGGCAGTCGCATTTTACTTCGTAAAACAAGGAGGTATATATGGCTTTAACTGATGAACAGATAGAACGTTATTCGCGTCATATTATTTTAAAAGAAGTTGGCGCTAAAGGACAGAAGAAATTACTTAATGCTAAGGTACTTATTATTGGCGCTGGTGGCCTTGGAGCACCAGCAGCTATGTATCTGGCAGCAGCAGGTGTTGGAACTATAGGTATAGCAGATGCAGATGAGGTAGATCTTAGTAACCTTCAGAGACAGATTATACATCAGACAGCAGATGTAGGTAAGGCTAAGGTACAGTCAGCAAAGGAAACTATTAATGCCATGAATCCTGATGTAACAGTAAATACATACAGAGAATTCATAACAAGTGAAAATATAATGGACATTATTAAAGATTATGACTTTATAATCGATGGTACAGATAATTTTCCTGCCAAATTCTTTATCAATGATGCTTGTGTTATGGCAAAGAAGCCATTTTCACATGCTGGAATCATAAGATTTAAGGGCCAGCTTATGACCTATGTTCCAGGAGAAGGACCATGCTACAGATGTGTATTCAAGAATCCACCACCAAAGGATGCAGTACCTACATGCAAGCAGGCTGGTGTTATTGGTGCCATGGGTGGCGTTATTGGAAGTCTTCAGGCAATGGAAGCTATTAAGTATATTCTTGGTGTAGGAGAACTCCTTACAGGATATCTTCTTACATACGATGCTATAACACAGGAATTCCATAAGATTAAACTTCCATCAAATACAGACGGCTGTGCAGTATGTGGCAAGCATCCAACTATTACTGAGCTTATAGATTACGAGCAGGTAGTCTGCGAAGATCATTAATCTCCATTAAAAGAATACGGGAGGTGTTACAGGTTGATTACATTTAATAAAAGTGATTATGATACAATACTTGATTATGCAAAGAAGAATCTTCCAGAGGAAGCATGTGGACTTATTGGTGGAATAATAAAAGATGGGAATAAGCATATCGAAAAAGTTTATCTCTTAACTAATATAGACCATTCTAATGAACATTTTTCAATGGATCCAAAGGAACAGCTTGCAGCAGTAAAGGACATGAGAGCCAATGGACTTGTACCACTTGGAAACTGGCATTCACATCCAGAATCTCCTTCAAGACCATCGGAAGAGGATAAAAGACTTGCATATGATAGCAAAGCAAGCTATATGATACTTTCTCTTATGAATGCGGATGAACCAGTGCTTAATTCGTTTCACATAGAGGGAACCGAATCACAAAAAGAAGATTTGCATATCATATAATGTTTACAATGAAAAATATGATATAATTTC
>JBNMGS010000405.1:0-2251 GCA_050872365.1 Lachnospira sp. | reverse complement strand
ATGTTTTGGGAAATATATAAAAATAGGAAAAATATAATATCAAAAAAACAAAAAAGAACAAATAAAGAAACAAAAAATAAAATTAAAAACACCCCCGGATACCATTAGTAATTAAAGGTATCCGGGGCTATAAAGCCAACAGGCTTTAATGTGCGGAATAGCTGCCACACGGGGGTATTAATAAATTATGCTTATAATCTGGTTTAAAATATAAGCATTACTGGTTAATACTGGTGCTAGTCCATATTAACATTGATATGTCTTGGAAGACCGTCAACCATGATAGGTGAAAGCTCAGCCTGAATCAATGGTCTTATGTAATGAATAAGGTCTTCTGTAACGAAATCATCTTCAGTAATCCACTCAAGTGGAACCTTCTTTTCAATGTTGGCAATCTGATGAACATCATGTGTTTCAGTAATGCACATATATGGATCATCAGAAACTCTCTTAAGTACTACAACCTTACCTGTCTCACCTTCAAAAGCAGCTTTAACAGCAGCACCACCAACGTTGAATGCCTCTGTGATATCAGTACGTGATGTCATATGTGCAGCACAACGCTGAAGAGTTGATAATTCAATAGCTCTTGTCTTGATACCAAGCTCAGAACCTACCTTGTTAGCCAGGAACTTAGCAGAACCAGCTAACTGTTTATGTCCAAATGCATCAACAAACTCTACATGATCTGAGAGCTCGAATACATATCTTCCATCCATAACCTTGATACCTTCTGAAACGGCTATAACCATAGAACGTCCCTTAGAAGCTATCTCTTTAACTCTTTCAAGGAAGTGGTCAATATCAAATACTTTCTCAGGAAGGTAGATAAGATCTACACCTTCACAATCTTCGCCTCTTGCAAGAGCAGAAGCGGCTGTAAGCCATCCGGCGTTACGTCCCATAATCTCAACGATAGTAACTGTTGGGTAATCGTATACAAGACCATCACGGATGATTTCTTTCATAGTAGCTGCGATAAACTTGGCAGCGCTACCGAAACCAGGAGTATGGTCAGTAACAGCGAGGTCGTTGTCGATAGTCTTAGGAACACCCATGAACTTAATATCACTGCCTATAAGAAGTGCATAATCAGAAAGCTTCTTGATAGTATCCATAGAGTCGTTACCACCAATATAGAAGAAGTAAGCTATATTAAGTTCTTTAAGAATATCGAAGATCTTTTCATAAGTTTCTCTGTCATCTGAGATTTCAGGAAGCTTATAACGACATGAACCTAAATAAGAAGAAGGAGTTCTTTTTAAAAGGTCAATATCGATATCTGTCTTAATCTTCTCAGAAAGATCTACATATTGCTTGTCAAGGAGACCCTTAATACCGTGAAGCATACCATATACTTTATTGGCACCTCTGTCTCTGGCAGTTTTAAATACACCAGCAAGACTTGAATTGATTACGGCAGTTGGTCCGCCAGACTGTCCTACGATAACATTTCCTAACATAAATGTCCTCCAAATTATAATAATGAAATAATAAAATCTGAATTGAAATCCCTCGTGACTTCTAATTCATTATGAATATTTTATTAAAATAATATTAACATAATTAAGCCAATGATACAACTGAAATGCGTTGATAAATTGAAGAAATTCATTAATTTGTTAATATTAAGACGGATATGAAAACAATTTGAAGAATACTTTAATAAATAGTAGAAACTTTCACAAAAATTGTAGTATACTGTGCGTAAGCCAATATAAAGAAGACAAGGAGTAATACAATATGAGTAAACAGACATGGAAACCCGGAAATATGCTATACCCAGTTCCAGCAGTTATGGTAAGCTGCCAGAGAGGTGACGAAAAGCCCAATATTATAACAGTTGCGTGGGCAGGAACAATATGTTCAGACCCTGCGATGGTGTCAATATCGGTGAGAAAAGAAAGATACAGCCATAATATAATAAAAGAGTCAGGTGAATTTGTCATAAACCTCACAACTAAAAGACTGTGCCGCGCAACCGACTATTGCGGTGTGAGGTCAGGAAAGGACACAGATAAGTTTGCAGATATGCACCTGACACCGGAAAAGTCAGTCAGGATAAACGCACCGGCTATCAAAGAAAGCCCTGTCAATATCGAATGTAAAGTAAAGGACATCATAGAACTTGGAAGCCACGATATGTTTATAGCAGAGGTAGTGGCAGTCAATGTTGATGAGTCGCTGCTTGATAAGAAGGGTACACTTCACCTCGAAAAAGCTGAACTTGTGTCATATTCACATGGTCAGT
>JBNMGS010000404.1:0-2262 GCA_050872365.1 Lachnospira sp. | reverse complement strand
CTGTGGAAGTGAGATATGGGACACGGATGTCCCATATCGAACGGTAGCGGCAGTTACCACTATTTATGTGAAAAGTCTTAGAAATATCCAAGTGAAGCTTCTGGCATCGTTGATGTATGCACACTTGCTTTTCTCATATATGATGTCGTCCGTTTGCCAACCGAATGTGTGTTAAACAACAATTATATCACTTTCTCCCCCGTCACCGGATCTGTTAATCCAAGAAGTGCAATTATGAGTGCCATCCTTACATACACCCCATTCTGTACCTGTTCAAAATATGCAGCTCTGGGATCCTTATCAACATCTGCTGCTATTTCTGTTATTCTTGGAAGGGGATGAAGCACTGGCATATCCTCAGGTGCTTTCTTTAACTTTTCTGCATTTAGTACATAACAGTCACGTAATCTTATGTATTCATCCTCGCTAAAGAATCTTTCTTTCTGCACTCTCGTCATATAAAGTACATCAAGTTCTGGCAATACGCTCTCCAGCTGTCTTGATTCCCTGTATACACTAGTGTCGTTATCAAGTACATCCTGTATCATATAATCTGGCATTTTAAGTTCTTCCGGAGATATGAATATATATTTGTTTCCTTTATATCTCGAAAGACTTTTTACAAGTGAGTGAACTGTTCTTCCAAACTTAAGATCCCCGCACAATCCGACTGTAAGATTATCCAGCCTTCCTTTTCTTGATTTAATTGTCATAAGATCAATCATAGTCTGTGTTGGATGGCTATGACCCCCATCTCCGGCATTGATAACAGGGATCCTGGAATATAGAGATGCCAGCATAGGAGCTCCCTCTTTAGGATGTCTCATAGCAACAATATCTGCATAACAGCTTATTACACGTATTGTATCTTCTACTGTTTCACCCTTATTTACACTTGATACATCAGCGGATGGAAAACCTATCACTGTACCACCAAGATTCAGCATGGCTGTCTCAAAAGAAAGTCTTGTTCTTGTACTTGGCTCATAAAATAATGTGGCTATTTTCTTTCCTTTTGCCACTTCACTATAAGCCGGCATATTATCACGTATTCTTTCCGCAAGTGCAAGTATATTAGCTGTTTCTTCAACCGATAAATCCTTAGGATCAATCAAATGTCTCATGTTATTCTCCTCTTCTTTCTTAACCATCATTCTTCAGTAATATCGCAAAAATTCATATCACCATTAATAATCTATTTCTTACATATGTTTCACATCAGTGCAAATGTAATATCTTGTTCCAGTATGCTTATCTTATCTATTTCTTACATATGTTTCATATCAGTCCCTTAGCAGATACTCTTCTCTTTCTGCTCCTGTAGATACAAGATGTATTTTATGACTGACAAGTTCTTCGAGTTTAAGAATGTAATTTTTAGCATTTTCCGGAAGCTCATCCCAGCTTCTGCAGCCTGATATATCACACTTCCATCCTGGAAGTTCTTCTATGACCGGCTTTGCTTTTTCTAATCTGCTGTCTGTAACGAAATCCTTCGTTATTTTTCCATCTATACAATATGCTGTTATAACAGGTATAGTATCAAAATCACTTAATACATCTAATTTGGTAAGTGCTATGTCATCAACATTCTGGCACATTATTCCATATCTGCTTGCAACCGCATCAAATGGTCCAACTCTTCTTGGTCTGCCTGTTGCAGCACCATATTCTCCACCAGCTTTTCTTAGCCCTTCCATCCAGCTTTCCGACATAGCATTTTCAGCTACGAATCCACCTTCTCCGACACATGTTGAATATGCTTTCATAACGCCTACAACCTGTGAAACATTATATCCCATAAGACCTGTACCCATAGGAATATATGCTGCAAGCGTATTGGAACTTGATGTATATGGATATATGCCATAATCTATATCCCTTAGTGCGCCAAGCTGTGCCTCGAACAATATATTTTTATTATCCTTTGCTGCATTTCTTAAAAGTTCTGATGTATCACATATATAATCCTTAAACATATGTGCCTATGTCCTGCACCACTCTAGCAGCTCATCATATGAAACGGATGGCTGATGATATATATTTTCAAGAATCAGGTTCTTACTCTCAACTATAACAGAAAGACGATGTCTTACAGATGGCTGGTCTATGTTGAGCAAATCTCCTATTCTCAATGTTTTTTTCATATATTTATCACCATAAGCATATGCAATTCCTCTTCTTGTTGAACCATATGCGGAACCTGTCTGTGAAAGCCTTTCCTCTTCTAAAACATCCTGTCGTACATGCATAGGCATACAT
>JBNMGS010000403.1:0-2267 GCA_050872365.1 Lachnospira sp. | reverse complement strand
TATATATACTGGATAATAATCTGATTTATTTATGAAGCTATCAGATATAAGATGTTATTAATTACCATTTATACCATATCTGATACTATATACAACTAACACTAACAATTTATAATTATTAATGGAGGTCTACTATGGATAGCGATTTAGGAGCAAAAGTTAAAAAGTTAAGAATTTCTCAGGGATTAACACAGGAAGATGTTGCTAAGGCACTTGATGTAACACCTGGTTATATCAGTAACGTAGAAAATGGTCGTAACCTTATGACATTAAGAATGCTTTCATATTACGCTGAGCTTACTGGTGTTTCTCTTGATTACCTTGCTGGCAGTGTTGATAAAAACTACCAGAACACAGCTCTTGACAATGAGATTATGCAGTTAGTATCTAAGCTTGATTCTGATACTAAGGAAAAGTTAATCTCTACATTAAGAATTTGGATTAACAACTAATTCTTATATTTATCATATAAACCAACTAATAAAACTGATGATAAAAGATTGTTGAATTAAATTGCCATCTTCTATCATCAGTTTTTATTTACATTTTTATTTACATTTTTATTAATATAATTGAATATTCAATGTTTAATCAAAATACAATCAAACATAATAAAACAACCATTTCAAATACTTATGACTGTATTCTCTTCATCTGATAAAATTCCCCTTTAAGTTCCATTAATTCATCATATGTACCATATTCCACACAATGACCATCTGCTATGACGGCAATTCTATCTGCATCTTTTATGGTTGATAATCTATGTGCAACAATAAATGTTGTTCTATCCTTTGTAAGATTGTTAAGTGCTTCCTGTATGAGCTTCTCTGATATACTGTCAAGTGCAGATGTGGCCTCATCAAGAACAATGACCTTAGGATTCCTTATAAGTGCTCTTGCTATTGATATTCTCTGTCGTTGTCCTCCTGACAATTTCCCGCCATGTTCACCTACAAGTGTATCTAATCCATCAGGAAGTGATTCTATAAGGTCTGTAAGATTAGCAGCCTTTATAACTTCATCAAGAGTTGCTTCATCAACATCTTCAGCGCCATATGTTATATTATCTCTAATTGTTCCTGAAAATAATATAGAAGTCTGAGGAACAACGGCTATATGTTTTCTATATGACCTTAAATCTATATCCTTCATATCATGTCCATCTATTAGCACCTGTCCCTTATTGGCTAAATTAAAGCCTATGACAAGATTAAGTATTGTTGATTTTCCTGCACCTGACTCACCTACAAGTGCTATTGTTTCGCCTTTATCAACATGAAGATTAAGTTCGTGAAGTACAGGCTTATCTATATTGTTATATCTAAACATAACATTTTTAAAATCAAACTCACCATCTATATCATCTAGAACTTCTTTTCCTTCATTATGTTCTATATCCTCTTCTAATAGTACTTCTCCAATTGAATTCACTGATTCAATACCTTTAGCTATAGTTGGTATAAGTGACATAAGCGATGATACCTGGCTTACTATAGTAGCAAAATAACTCTGATATAATGTTATATCTCCTGGCATAACTGTTCCCTTAACGGCAAGAAAACCTGTAAATCCAAGACATATTACCTGAAATATCTGAAATATCGCCCATCCTACTGAACCAAATAATGATTGTATAACATCAAGTCTGTATCCTTTTTCTGCAACAGCAAAAAGCTGTCCGCTCATTTTATGAACTTCTTCTTCTTCAAGAGCATGCGCTCTTGTTACTGGAATAAGTTCAACCATCTCCATAACCCTTGCTGATGTTTCTTCCATCTCTTTACGGAATTCTGTATTTCTCTTCTTCATAACATTTCTGAAAAATACCATCGTTGCAGCAGCTATTGGTGTTGTAAGAAGGAAGAATATGAACACCACCATACTCTTATTTACAGTTACAATAAGTGCTATACCTATATTAAGTGCAATATTAAGTATACTTAGAAACATCTGTGTAGACAATGTTTCCACTGCTTCAACGTCTCGCATTATCTTAGATTGCAAACGACCTGACTGTGTTTCCTTATGATATGATATAGAAAGCTGCTGGAGCTTACGAACAAGCGCTTTTCGAAGTCCTGTTTCTGCATATCTGGTCGCAAGTGACTTATACCTTGTATACATATAATTCATAGGAACATTAAGTGCTACAAGTGCCACCATTATAACCGCCTGAATCATTATATTCTGATATGTTTCAGGAGAACCACTTGTGATATCATTTATGATATTGGCCGTAACTATAGGAAGTACCCATACTGGTG
>JBNMGS010000402.1:0-2275 GCA_050872365.1 Lachnospira sp. | reverse complement strand
GGAACATCTATTCTTACAATCAGCGAGACAGCTGGTCTTGGTATGAGAGCTAAGCAGGACCCTTCATTCTTAGCACAGTTCAATGGAACTAAGGCTTCAGAATACAAGGTAGTAACAGACGGAACAGGTTCATCATCAGACAGCTCTATTGATGCAATCGGTGGTTCTACAGTTACATCTAAGGCTATAACAAAGGGTGTTAATGCAGCATTAGCTGTATATGCAGACCTTGTTAAAGGTAATGTTAAGACAGTAGGAGGTGTTTCAGTTGAATAAATGTGTTGAAAGACTTTATAATGGTATTATCAAGGAAAATCCTACTCTGGTTTTAACACTTGGTATGTGTCCTACACTTGCGGTTACTACATCAGCAATCAATGGTATCGGAATGGGACTTTCTACAACAGCAGTTCTTATGCTTTCAAACCTTTTTATCTCTTTACTTAGAAAGGTTATTCCAGACAGTGTAAGAATGCCGGCTTATATCGTAATCGTTGCATCATTTGTTACAATAATACAGTTCTTATTACAGGGCTTTGTACCATCTATATACGATGCACTTGGTATCTATATACCACTTATCGTTGTTAACTGTATTATCTTAGGACGTGCTGAAGCATATGCTTCTAAGAATCCACCACTTCCATCTATGTTTGATGGTATTGGTATGGGACTTGGTTTCACATGCGCTATCACAATCCTTGGTGCAATCAGAGAGTTACTTGGTGGCGGAACAATCCTTTCAACAGGTAGTTCAGCACTTGTAGATCTTTCTAACTTCGGTTATACACCAGCTAGTATATTTATCCTTGCACCTGGTGCATTCTTTGTACTTGCTATGTGTGTAGCTGTTATGAACAGAATTAAGAGAAAACATGGAATGAAGCCTGCTGAGGTTCCAGACTATGTTTCAGATGAAGAAAAAGAAAACTAAGGGAGGAGAGTAAAGATGAATTTATTAGTTATCGCTATAAGCACAGCGCTTGTTAACAACGTTGTATTAAGCCAGTTCTTAGGTCTGTGTCCTTTCCTTGGTGTATCAAAGAAAATAAACACAGCTGCCGGAATGGGTGGCGCAGTTATCGGTGTTATCTCTATATCATCAATCATATGTAGCCTTATATATGATTTTATATTAACACCACTTAACCTTACATACCTGAATACAGTAGTATTCATTCTTGTAATTGCAACATTAGTTCAGTTTGTTGAGATGGTACTTAAGAAGTGTATGCCACCTTTATATGAGGCACTTGGTGTATACCTTCCACTTATCACAACTAACTGTGCCGTACTTGGTATCGCATTAACAAATGTTCAGAATTCATATAACTTAATCGAATCATTTGTAAGCGGTCTTGGTACAGCTGTTGGTTTCACAATAGCTATTGTAATAATGGCTGGTGTACGTGAGCGTACAGAGGACAATGATGTTCCTGAAAGCTTTAAGGGAATGCCTATCGTTCTTTTAACAGCAGGACTTATGTCAATTGCATTTTTCGGATTTTCAGGAATAATCTAAGGAGGATATTGAATAATGACAGGTATTATTATTGCGGCTTGTGCCGTAGGTGTAACAGGTCTTCTTCTTGGACTCTTCCTTGGATTTATGGGAAAGAAGTTTGCAGTTGAGGTTGACCAGAAGGAAATAGATGTAAGAGCAGAACTTCCAGGTAACAACTGTGGTGGTTGTGGATACGCAGGTTGTGATGCACTTGCAAAGGCTATTGCAGCAGGTGAAGCTGACTGTGGCGCATGTCCAGTTGGTGGTGCTCCAGTAGCAGCAAAGATAGCAGCTATCATGGGTGCTGAGGCAGGAAGCCAGGAACGTATGACAGCATTCGTTAAATGTGGTGGTGACTGTGACAAGGCTAAGAATAACTATGTATATTCTGGTGTACAGGATTGTACTATGATGAATGTAGCACCTAACGGTGGTCCTAAGGGATGTACATATGGATGTATGGGTTATGGCTCATGCGTTAAGGCTTGTCCTTTCGATGCTATTCACGTAGTTAACGGTGTAGCTGTAGTAGATAAGGAAAAATGTAAGGCCTGTGGCAAGTGTGTTGCTACTTGTCCAAGACACCTTATCGAACTTATTCCATACAAGGCATCTTACGCTGTTAACTGCTCTTCACAGAACAAGGGTAAAGATGTTATGCAGGTATGTTCAGTAGGATGTATCGGCTGTATGTTATGTACAAAGCAGTGTGAGTATGGCGCTATCACTGTAGAAAACAATATTGCACACATCGACCAGTCTAAGTGTGTC
>JBNMGS010000401.1:0-2280 GCA_050872365.1 Lachnospira sp. | reverse complement strand
CACTGCTGTGTTATTAACTCCTTCTGTATTAATAACTATATATGCACATATGCCATCCTTTGCATACGTTATTACTTTTCTAAATATTTTTACTGCATTTTCATCTAGTATTTCCTTATCACCAGTCTCTGATGCAAGCATGGTCATTAATCTGACATTTATTCCAGCAATTCTGCCTCCTTGAGCTTTGATAATATCAAGTTTATCAAGTTCATTCATACATAACTCTATATATTCAAATCCACTTTCTACAACATCCTTTATCGACAAACCTTCAATATACTGAATTCCTGTTTTCACTTTTATCTTCCTTTCTGACATATACTATATTACACACTTACTCATTAGTTTTTATATGCTTATAATCCATAAACTTCTCTATAAATTCTGACATAAGTATAGATTCTCCAGCTGTAAGCTTATAATCCTTCTTATCTGTACCATTAATCTTTGATACAAAATCACTTATCTCATATCTTAATCCATCTCCAAGAAATCTTGGTTCATAATGTTCTATTTTTGATGCATCTTCATATCTTACATCAAACTGTTTCATAAGCCACCATGGTGATTGTGCTATGATATATCCTTTTGTTCCCGATACAACCAATTGTCCTTCGGTCTTTACTCCTACTCCTGTTTTAACTGTAGCAAAGCCTTTAGAATATCTTATATCTGCCTTCGTATATATATCCACTCCTGATGCATCATATATACTATCAAAGCTTACCTTCTCATATTCACTTCCCATAAGCTTAACAACCGGAACTAATACACTAGGTCCAAATTCTAAAAAAGCACCACCATATGTAGCATCTGTTCGCTCTCTTGATGCTTTATCTGCAATTCTTGTAAACGATGCTTCAACATCTATTATATCTCCTATCTTTCCAGACTTTGCTACATTTATAAGCTGTTGAAATCCTGGACAATAGGCAGCTTTAACAGCTTCCATAAGAACAACATTATTCTTTTTAGCAAGCTTATATAATTCTTCACTTTCCTGTCTTGTAAAAGAAAGCGGCTTTTCAGATAAGACATGCTTCCCTGCCTCAATAGCCCTTTTAGCATATTCAAAATGTGTCTCATTCGGTGAGGCTATATATACAGCATCAATCTTATCAAGAAAACCTGAATAATTATCCGTAATACATTTTATCTTTTCCTTTTTAGCAAATCTGTCTGCACTGTCCTTTATGGGATTATATGCATACTCTATTGTAAGACCACTTACATACTTAGATTCTGACACAAATCTAGGCGCAATTCTGCCCGTTCCAACTATTCCTATTCTGACTATATTAAACTGTTTTTTCCTTAATAATGTTGATGATATTCCTGGCGTTCTATCAAGATATACAACCTTACAAAATGAATTAAGATAATCAAAAGTTCCTACCCAGTCAGAACCCACAGTAAATATATCCACATCATACTTCTGAATATCTTCTATCTTCTGTCCTTCATGGTCTTCAACTATTATCATATCGGCAAAGCCTGTATTCTTAACGTTCTCTATCCTATCCATAATAGAATCTACTACATTAACTTTTCCTCTTGCCTCATCGAAATGTTCTGTAGTGACACCCACTATAAGATAATCTCCCAGTTCCTTTGCCCTCTTTAAGAGATTATAATGACCCTGATGAAATAAATCATATGTTCCATATGTAATAACTTTTTTCATACTATCACACTATTATTCCCATCTGTCTATATACTTCTCTCTGCTGTTTCCTATAAAATGGATATTCATGATTAGTACCGCCAAGATATGGAGTCATATAATTATCTCCATACTTTTGCCTTAATATTTTTTCATACTCTTTTGGTACAGGAATTGTTGTGTATTCAAATGGCATATATATACTTTCACTATAATATTCTTTGGGATATACATCTAATGGACGTGGACCAGCATGATCACCCATAAGTGCCACTGAATGCGACTCCTCTTCTGTATACATCATACTTAATCTCTCACCAAGTTTCAAAAGCTGTGTTGCTAATGGTTCTTTATCATTAAACTTAACTCCACACATCTGCTCTATGTCCTTAGTTGTCTGTTCTATTTCTTCTGATGTCGCAATTCCATTTCTTATATTAAATGAAAATGATTCAACAATAGCTATCAAATTACACTGCAATTCATCCTCTTCTTCTGTTGGTGCCACATAATCCAGTGGAAATATATCTAAACCTACAACATAAGGAAAATCATGATATTTCTTAAGATGCTCTTTGGTATAATTAACATTTCTCCCATTTATAACTCTGGAT
>JBNMGS010000400.1:0-2281 GCA_050872365.1 Lachnospira sp. | reverse complement strand
CACTTCCACCATAAAGAATTCTTATCTGGTCTGCTGTATCTTTATCATATAACTCTTCAAACACTGTTCTTATGAATCCACATACTTCCTGAGCCTGTGCAGTAGTTGCAACCTTTCCTGTTCCAATTGCCCATATTGGCTCATAAGCAACTATTGTATGAAGCACCTGTTCCTTAGTAACTCCGACATATGCTTCAACTATCTGCTCCTTGATGAATTCAAGAGTAATTCCCTGCTCTCTCTGTTCAAGTGTCTCTCCACAGCAAAGAATAGGAATAATATTATGTTCAAGCACCTTATGCATCTTAAGATTGAGTACTGTATTGCTCTCATTAAAATACATTCTTCTTTCTGAATGACCTATGATAACATGACTGACGCCAGCATCCACAAGCATCTCTGGTGATAATTCACCTGTAAATGCTCCCTTTTCCTGATAATAGACATTCTCTGCACCAATATGTATGTTTGATCCTTTCACTGCCTCCACTACAGGTACGATATCAATTGATGGTACACAGAACACAACATCAACATCTGGATTATTAACATTCGGTCTTAATTCAGTAACGAGCTTAACTGCCTGGCTTGGTGTCATATTCATCTTCCAATTGCCTGCTATTACTTTTCTTCTCATTCTACGCCTCCTCGCAGGAAAATATCCATATATTAAATATATGGACACCCCTATTAAATTATTCCGATATAACTATCCTAGTAACATAAATAATAGCATACTTTGGTATATATTTCAAGTCTAGATTGTGAAAAAAATAACAAATATCCAGACCTCATTTAATAAAATAAAGTCTGGATATTAATATACTTATATAACTATGTCAGTAAAATTAATTACTTATCGTTAGCTGCTGCTACACCTGGAAGTTCCTTACCCTCAAGGAACTCAAGAGAAGCTCCACCACCTGTTGAGATGTGTGTCATCTTATCACCAAATCCTAAGTTGTTAACAGCGGCTGCTGAATCACCACCACCGATGATTGTTGTAGCATCTTTAAGCTGAGCAAGTTCTTCTGCAACAGCGATTGTTCCTGCTGCGAAGTTAGGGAATTCGAATACGCCCATTGGTCCATTCCATACTACTGTCTTAGCATCTTTTAATGCTTCCTTGTAAAGTTCGCATGTCTTAGGTCCGATATCCATACCCATATCATCATCTGCCTGATGTCCTGCAACTACAACATGTGAAGGAGAATCGTTGCTGAATTCCTTAGCAACAACTGTATCGATAGGAATAAGCATCTTAACGCCCTTCTCCTCAGCCTTTTTCATCATATCCTTAGCGTAATCAATATAGTCATCTTCTACTAAAGACTGACCAACCTTACCACCATGTGCCTTCTGGAATGTATAAGACATACCACCACCGATAATAAGTGTATCAACCTTGTCAAGAAGGTTGTTAATAACTGAAATCTTAGAAGAAACCTTTGAACCACCGAGGATTGCAACGAATGGTCTTACAGGATTGTTAACTGCATTACCAAGGAAGTCAATCTCCTTCTGCATAAGGTATCCAACAACAGCTGTATCAACATACTGTGTAACACCTACATTAGAACAATGTGCTCTGTGAGCTGTACCGAATGCATCGTTAACAAATACATCTGTAATAGAAGCTAAGTCCTTAGAGAAAGCCTCTCCGTTCTTAGTCTCTTCTGGTCTGAATCTTGTATTCTCAAGAAGAATAACATCTCCATCATTCATAGCAGCAACAGCAGCTCTTGCATTATCGCCTACAACAGTATCATCTGCTGCAAACTTAACTTCCTGACCAAGAAGTTCTGAAAGTCTCTTTGCAACTGGTGCAAGAGAAAATGCAGCATCTGGTCCCTTTGGCTTTCCAAGATGTGAGCAAAGAATAACCTTTCCTCCATCAGCAATAAGCTTCTTGATTGTTGGAAGAGCAGCTACAAGTCTTGTTTCATCTGTAATTCTGCTTCCATCTAAAGGTACATTAAAATCGCATCTGCATAATACTCTTTTGCCCTTTACATTGATATCATCAATAGACTTTTTATTAAGCATATTAGTTTCCTCCATATAATACATAAAATAGCCGTATATACAGCTTTTTAAAAAACCGGAGAATAGTCACACCATTCTCCGGCAAAAAACAATCTAAATGATTAGTTTAACTCAGCGAAGTACTTAATTGTTCTAACCATCTGGCTTGTGTATGAGTTCTCGTTATCATACCAAGAAACAACCTGAACCTGGCTTCCACCGTTTGGAAGGTCATTAACCATTGTCTGTGTAGCAT
>JBNMGS010000399.1:0-2282 GCA_050872365.1 Lachnospira sp. | reverse complement strand
TCAGTCTTATTTACGGACGCGAAGTCCAAGAAAGTAGGAGATATCCAATTGCTACCTACATTCTAACAGCTTAAGCAATAAGATGGGTAATTCCTTACTGGCTGTAAGGGATATTAACCATAAATACATTGTAGTAGAAAGTAAATTTATAATACAGAGGTGTAGAATAATGTCAATGACGGAAATAGAACAACATTATAATAAATTCAATGAAGAAAAAAGACTTGATTCAAGACATGGTCAGGTCGAGTACATAACATCTATGAAATATATTCACAAATATATTGATGAGTTAAAGAAGGAGTACGGGGATGATAATGCATCCATAAAGATTCTTGATATAGGTGCTGGAACTGGAAGGTATAGCGTGCCTCTTTCAGATGAAGGTTATGACGTATCAGCGGTTGAGCTTGTTAAACATAATCTGGGTCTTCTTAAAGCTAAAGGTTCATCAGTGAAAGCATACCAGGGTAACGCATTAAAGCTTAAAAGATTTGGTGATAATGAGTTTGATATGGCTTTGCTTTTCGGTCCCATGTATCATCTTTTCACACATCAGGATAAGCTGAAAGCACTTATGGAAGCTAAAAGGGTTGTAAGACCAGGCGGGATTATTCTGGTTGCGTATCTTATGAATGAGTATAGTGTTATAACATACGCATTTAAAGAGCAGCATATAGTGGAATGCTTAAGAGATGGCAGGTTAACAGACGATTACCATACAGTATCGTCAGAGAAAGACTTATATGATTATATGAGGACTGAGGATATAGCTGCTCTTAACAAAGAGGCAGGACTAACGAGATTGCAGATAATATCACCAGATGGTCCGGCAAACTATATAAGACCATATCTTAATAGGCTTACCGATGAGGAATTTGAAGAATTTATAAAATATCATCTTTCTACATGTGAAAGAGAAGATATGCTGGGAGCAGCGGCACATACATTGGATATATTAAGAAAATAAATAAGAATACATATTTTATATAGAACTGTATACACTACATATTATAAAAGTGCAGGATTTAAAAGGCATAATTTATACAATGTGAAAAATAAATTTTCATACTGAGATTAGTATTTACGTGTTTGATGTCAATCAGATATGAGTAAAACTCGTGTAGAAATGAGAATTAAAATGATTTATCAGATATATTTTTATGGATAACATTTATTGTTAAAATTGTCCGGAATTCGTAAATGTATGATTATGGAACGGGGTGTAGTGTATGATAGCAGGTAAACAGAGTATTATTTTTGATAATAACGTCTATATTAAAGCAGGAGCCAGTGTAGCAGGAAGTAAGGAAAAACAGGGACCACTTGGCAGCAGTTTTGATGTAGTGTCTGATGATGATATGTTTGGGATGAATACGTGGGAGGAAGCAGAGAGCAAGCTTCAGAGTCTTGCTTTTGAAACTCTTATAACCAAAGCCGGTTATTCGCCAGATATGATAAGATATATATATGCAGGTGATCTGCTTGGTCAGCTTATAGCAACATCATTTGGACTTCAAGCCTATGATATTCCATTATTTGGATTGTATGGTGCGTGCTCTACAATGGCAGAATCAATATCGCTTGCGGCTATGTGTGTATCAGCAGGATATGCTAAAGATGTTGTCGCACTTGCATCAAGTCATTTTGCCAGTGCAGAAAAACAATTCAGGTTTCCTCTTGGGTATGGGAATCAGAGACCTGTCAGTTCTACCTGGACAGTTACAGGTGCGGGTGCATATATAATAGGCAGTAATAATAATATAAATACAGATTGTTATAATGAATATCAATGCGACGTTGTTATAAAAGGAATAACTACAGGCAGGATAGTTGATTACGGAGTGAAGGATTCCATGAATATGGGAGCCTGCATGGCACCTGCAGCTGCACAGCTTATTACTGCCAATTATGAGGACTTTGATATAGACAAAGATAATAGTTATTATGATATGATTATTACTGGAGACCTTGGCGATATAGGAAGAACTATACTTCTTGACCTGTTGAAAGAAAAAGGAATTAATATAGCTGATATATATACTGATTGCGGATTGCAGATATATGATGCCCACAAGCAAGGTACGATGTCAGGAGGCAGTGGCTGTGGCTGTAGTGCAGTAGTGCTTGACACATACGTACTGCCTCAGCTTCGTGATGGCAGAATGAAAAGAGTGTTGTTTGTTCCAACAGGTGCACTACTTTCACAGGTCAGCTTTAACGAGGGAAAATCTGTTCCGGGAATTGCACATGGAATAGTACTTGAAGGCGTTGATAAAAGT
>JBNMGS010000398.1:0-2287 GCA_050872365.1 Lachnospira sp. | reverse complement strand
GAATCTGGTCTATTCCAAGACTCACCTCTGAGTCAATATTCTTTTCTTCCATCATATTCTCCATAACTGGAAGATACGGATATTTACCCTTATTAACACATGCATGATACTCTTTTTTCCCTAACTTCAAGGCACTCATATAATCCTGTACTGACATATTTACCTCCATTTCTACACACATATAAATATGGTGTTTTCAATAAAAGCTATTGCATTCCCAGCTTTAATATTCTTCTAACGCTGGCAGTCCTAATATTCTTCTTATTAAACTTAACACATTTTATCATATAAATAAAGAAAAAATGCCAACAGGTAAACTTAATATTATACCCGCTGACATTTTATCAATATATAATCTAAACCTGATTGTTTATCTTTCCCGTCAAGAATAAACATATATCTTACAATGATTTATACCGCACTCAAGTATCATCCACTCGTATCCATAATAAACATATTATCCTAAGACATTTGCGCAATTTACTTCTTTCATCTCGGAATAAACATGCACATCCTACAACACGCTGGCAATAATCTTTGTAAGTGTCATAATATAGTTCTTATCTGATTCATTCCACCTAAAGCTCTTATTAAATGTATCGTAAAACGCCACTATATTATCTCCATTATTATTCTTGAAATAGCAATATATCATACCACCTATACCGCATTCTATTACCGCATCATACATCTCTTTATAAAAAGATTCTATATTGGATGTATAAACAACTGTCACATAATGCCTGCCATCAAACTTCTCCATGAACTTATCCTTCATAATAAGCTCAAGTATGTCTGGAAGCTCGGAATATTCTCCATAATAATCTATCAATTCTCCCTTAGTCGCATTATATATACGTATTCCATCTATCTCGAAAGCCTTACATGCACGTGATAATGACCTTTCAACTGCCACCCTGCCATTCTTTACTATGTCTATTGCCATATCTGCTACTTCCTGTGATAGATTCTCACCTTTCTTAATAGGTGCCATAGAAAAGCCTTTTCTTCCCATATCATCAAGGAAATCGCCATGCTTGGCAGGATCATATATAATATATCTGTTCTTTCCTTTATTCTTGGCTATATACAGACATTTATCTGCTCTGTTAACAAGCGTATCATAATCATTTCCATTTTCCGGATACTGGCATACACCAATTGACAACGTAACAACACTACCATTCTCTCCCTGACTAAGCTCATCCCTTACCTTTTGTTTTAGAAATGTTAGAATAGCTCTTAATTGGCTTTCGGTTGTAATCCAGTTTGTGAAAATAAAAAATTCATCTCCGCCAAAACGTCCTACAATTCCTCTTCCATTCAAAGTTCTGTTAATTATAGAAGCGACTTTAAGTATAACCTTATCACCATAAAGATGACCATAAGTATCATTAATGCTCTTAAAGTCATCAATATCAATCATAGCGACATAATGCTTGTCTTTATTAGATGCAATTGCATCTGAAACATACTCCTTACATGCCCTTTTATTAAGTAATCCCGTAAAGAAATCTTTACCTTCCTGTGTAGCATAATAAGCTTCTTCCGTCTGTGCACCTAAAGATTTAATAACTCCTATTACTATTTTATTTCTGTTATATTTGTATACAATACGACAATCAATTTTATATAATCCCAATTTTGACAAATCTGTTATAAGCGGTCCTGTAACTTCAGCATTAAAGCCTTCATTTGCATTGCGCATCTTGTACATAAAATCATGAAAATCCTGTTTGTGTCTTGCATTATTGAAAAAAGTCATAATATAATCTTCAAACTCATCAATATGCATCTTCTTTATTATAGTTGCCTTAAGACTCCGGTAAACATATATAGCAACCATTCCAGATGTTGTATCATAGTCAAACAGATAATCATTGTACATAGAAAGAAACTTTCTATACTTATCAGCATCATCATGAAGTTTAAAATACTTCTTTTCTGTATTAAATAAATTGTATATCTCAGCCTCTATAACATTATTACCTTCAATTGTATGTCCGGTATTAGATAATAACACATGAACTAAAGCATACTCATCATTCTTACCTTTTATGTATGTAACAAGCCTCTGTGACTCTCCTTCTTTTAAACTATCGCACACATTCTTAAACTCTTCTATATAATCCGGGTGTATATAATCCGTTATATATATATTCACAAACTTACCAACATAATTATAGAAATAATCATCTGCAACCATAATCAGATAACTATGTGTAAATGTTGCAGAGCAATATACCATATTTGATTTATTATTATATATATTATCCGATACTAACAT
>JBNMGS010000397.1:0-2287 GCA_050872365.1 Lachnospira sp. | reverse complement strand
TCCATAGCCTTTGTTGTGCTATCAGTTTCTCTTGTTATATCCTTTATGCTTGCAGCTATGTGTTCAAGTCTTTCCTGATTTTCCTCATGCTCATTAATATCAGAAAGAATTTGTTCAAGAACACTCTGGTCTGCACTTAGTATATTCTGCTCTGCCATTATCCTCGCCTGCTCTTTTACTTATTGTTTCTATAGTAATTAATAAGACATCCGTCAAGAATAATCTGACGCTCATCATCTGTGAGTTCATCCATCTTAAGCGTGAACTCCTTCATATCCTTGTTAACAACATATGCTTTCATAGATGTTGCTTTATTCTTAACTGCCTCTGTTATCTGAGGTATGAATATATAATCACCGTTAGAAAATGGAAGCTCACCCTTGTCTACTATAAATGGAAGCATACCCCAGTTGATAAGGTTAGAACGGTATCTCTTAGTAGCATATTCGTTGGCTATGTTAGCCCAGCCACCAAGTACCTTCTGACATGAAGCTGCCTGCTCTCTTGCTGAACCATCACCTGGCTTAACTGCGAATATTGTACTTCCTACACCGACATTTTCCTTACTTACGTCATAAGTTTCCTTAATCTTATGCATGATATCTCTTAACTCTGGAAGTGCCTCACCCATACATTCTCCGGCTTCTCTTGCCTTTTCTGCCTTCTGTACTTCCTTTGCACGGCCAACGTAAGCTGGATCTTTTCTTGAAAGTGCGAACTCAGCAAGTCCTAAAGGATTAGAACGGAATGATGATGTTTCACCTGATGGGATAAGTTCATCTGTTGTTGTTACAGGGTCATGTATCTCTGAAACAACCTTTATTATAAGATTTTCTGGAAGCGCAACCATCTCTGGCCAGTCCTTGATATTAGGACCAAACTGGATTTCCTGGTCAGGATCTGCTACTCCCTTGCTGTCAAATACTCTGTTAGCATATATATTGCTGTCAAAGTGATATGTTGGACCTGTGAATTCAACATCACAATCTGTAGCTGCTGTAAGGAATCCCTTGTTAGCTGCTGTAGCTGCGATTGACCTTGCATCCATAAGTGCAACTGATGAAATCTGTCCATTCTGTAACTTAGAACCTTCTCTGTTAGGGAAGTTTCTTGTAGAATGTCTGATTGAAAATGCATTGTTGGCAGGTGTATCACCAGCACCAAAACATGGGCCACAGAATGCTGTCTTAACAATAGCACCTGTTTCCATAAGGTCTGCAAGTCTTCCGTTTCTTGCAAGTTCCATATATATAGGTGTACTTGCAGGGTATACGCTGAGTGTGAATTCATCAGCACCGATAGAGTGTCCTCTTAATATATCAGCGGCTGCACATATATTCTCGAATCCACCACCTGCACAACCGGCAATGATTCCCTGGTCTACATATAACTTACCATCTTTAATCTTGTTAGTAAGCTTGAAGTCTACCTGTCCATCAAGGCTTACAAGTGCTTTCTTTTCTACATCATGAAGAATATCTACAAGGTTGGCATTGAGTTCATCTATAGTATATGTATTACTTGGGTGGAATGGCATTGCTATCATAGGCTTGATCTTGCTAAGGTCAACGTATACAACACCATCATAGTAAGCAACTGATCCAGGATTAAGCTCCTTATAACTTTCACTTCTTCCATGAATATCGTAGAATTCCTTAACCTTGTCATCTGTTCTCCAGATAGATGAAAGACATGTAGTTTCTGTTGTCATAACATCCACACCGATTCTGAAGTCAGCACTTAAGCTTGAAACACCAGGTCCTACGAACTCCATAACTTTATTCTTTACATATCCGTTAGCAAATACTTCACCGATTATGGCAAGTGCAACATCCTGAGGACCTACACCCTTCATAGGCTCACCTGTCATATATATGGCAACTACACCTGGCATATTGATATCATATGTCTTGTTAAGAAGCTGCTTTACAAGCTCAGGTCCACCTTCGCCCATAGCCATAGTACCAAGAGCACCGTAACGTGTGTGGCTGTCAGAACCAAGAATCATCTTTCCACCTTCAGCAAGCATTTCTCTTGCAAACTGATGGATAACTGCCTGATGAGGTGGTACACAGATTCCACCATATTTTTTGGCACATGTAAGTCCAAACATATGGTCATCCTCGTTGATTGTTCCACCTACTGCACATAAGCTGTTGTGGCAGTTAGTAAGTACATAAGGAATAGGGAACTTCTCAAGTCCAGAAGCTCTTGCTGTCTGTATAATACCTACAAATGTAATATCGTGTGAAGTCATCTTGTCGAACTTAATCTTAAGCTTATCCAT
>JBNMGS010000396.1:0-2289 GCA_050872365.1 Lachnospira sp. | reverse complement strand
GTTATATACGGTTTTATGTTCTGTGATATCACACTGTCAATATTATCAACCCACAGCCTGCCATCACCACAACCAAGCTCTAGCACTTTGTTATGCGCAGCTATATTTCCCTGCTCATATATCCACTTAAACCATCCCTGCTTATTAACTGAATACATAGCATGAAGATTAATTCTTGCCGATATATTTCCCGCATTCTGATACTGTGTCTTTAAGCTGCTTTCCATATTGGTAAGATGAATAAGTGATAGCATACTGCTCCAGTCTATTGTATTGTCTTTTTCTATAGTTTTTATAGTATCTTCTATAGCTTTTTTTACAAGCTGCATCTGTGCCATTTTATCCTGTATCAGCTTTAACTGCAAATGCAGTGAGTTCTTAAGTATGTTATAATCTGAATCACCAATAGTCATTCCCTTTATATCATCCAGTGAAAAACCAAGATACTTAAGCAATAATATCTGCTGTAGTCTTGTGAAATCTGAATCTGTATAAAACCTCACCCCATTATCAGTCAGATAAGATGGCTTTAATATATTCTGTTTATCATAATATCTTATTGTCCTTACTGTAACATTTGCCTTCTTGGCAAACTCTCCTGATGAATAGTAGCCTTCCTTATGCATGTTAATCCTCATCTCTGCGCACATTTTCGTGCATAACGGGTTTGTATCAAGTGCACACAGACACAAATCCCGTATGTGAAAATTCATTTTCACACTGTTTCAGCATCATTATACTTCTTTAGATCAATTATCTTTTCATAAACGTATTGATAAGTCAGCAATTTTCTTCACACATCATAACAACACATTTTTTAATATTACACGTAATTCCATACTTCAATACCTTATGTATATCCATAAAATGAAACGCATCTATATATTTCTTATCTACAATCTGCTTCAGTGCTTTCCTGCACTCAGCCTCCATATTTTCAGCCTTGTCTGTATACTTGACTTCTATAATTTTCCCATACTTTATACTCCCTTCTTAACCACGGCCTGATATCTATTCTATAATCCAATATATATTGTGTTTAACTTGTCTTTTGCAAAGTCATCCATGTACATACTCAAACAACTTTTTGACCCTGACATTATTGAATTAATTTTACCATTATTATCTTTTAGCCGCAACTTTCATATTTTTTTGAAAAAGTACTTGAACATTACGTTACGTCACCATTTATTATGTAGCCGAAGTAAAAAACTTATTAATAATAAGATAAACTTGTTACTGCTCAAAACAGCAACCAAAATATTATTTTTATAAAGGAGAATACAAATGAAAGGTATTATTTTAGCTGGTGGTTCCGGCACACGCCTCTATCCACTCACAATGGTTACAAGTAAACAGCTTCTTCCAATCTATGACAAGCCTATGATATATTATCCTATGTCAGTCCTTATGACTGCTGGAATAAGAGATATTCTTATTATATCTACTCCACAGGATACTCCTAGATTTAAAGAACTTTTAGGAGATGGAAGCCAGTTCGGTGTCAATCTTTCTTATGCTGTACAGCCATCACCAGACGGACTTGCACAGGCATTTATTATCGGTGAAGAATTCATCGGCGATGATACTGTTGCAATGGTTCTTGGCGACAATATATTTGCTGGTAACGGTCTTAAGGACAGACTTAAGAGTGCTGTTAAAAATGCTGAGGAAGGAGTCGGAGCTACTGTATTTGGCTACTATGTTGACGACCCTGAAAGATTCGGTATTGTTGAGTTTAACAATGCAGGAAAAGCAATATCCATAGAAGAAAAACCTGCAAAGCCTAAGAGCAATTATTGTGTAACAGGTCTTTACTTCTACGACAACAAGGTTGTAGAATATGCAAAGAATCTTAAGCCATCAGCAAGAGGTGAGCTTGAAATTACTGATCTTAACCGTATATATCTTGAGAACGGCAATCTTAACGTAGAGCTTTTAGGTCAGGGCTTTACATGGCTTGATACTGGTACACACGAAAGTCTTGTTGAAGCTACTAACTTTGTTAAGACTATCGAAACACACCAGCACCGTAAGATAGCCTGCCTTGAAGAGATTGCTTATCTTAACGGCTGGATAACCAAGGATGATGTGCTTAAGGTATATGAAGTATTAAAGAAGAACCAGTATGGCCAGTACTTAAAGGATGTACTTGATGGCAAGTATATTGATGTACTCCATAACTAATTGATTATTAATAATTATATGAAAAGTAGAAAGGCGAATTTTATTATGAATATTATTGTTACCGGCGGTGCCGGATTTATCGGAAGCAACTTTATTTTCCAT
>JBNMGS010000395.1:0-2293 GCA_050872365.1 Lachnospira sp. | reverse complement strand
TTGTTGAAAGTGCAGGAGCAACTGTAGAAGGAATTGGAATTGCAATAGAAAAGGGATTCCAGCAGGGTGGTAAAATTATTCGTGAAAAAGGTTACAGGCTTGAATCCCTTGCTATAATTGAAAGTATGGATGCAGCTAACAATACTATTACTTTCAGGGAACAGTAATATTTAAAACATTTTTATATTTTATATTTATACAATGCAATAGAACGGAGAATTCTGATGAACACAATATCTGGATATGTACCTGAACTGTATGCAACTTTCTGGGCTTTGATTCCACCATTAGTTGCTATTATACTTGCACTTATAACTAAGGAAGTTTACAGTTCTCTTTTTATAGGTATTATAATTGGAAGCTTACTATATGGCGGCATTTTCACTGCACATTTCAGTCTTGAAACATCGATACTTCATATATTTGACGATGGACTTATTGGTGTTTTATCTAACCCATCCAATATTGGCATACTTGTATTTCTTGTTATATTGGGAATAATGGTAAACATGATGAATAAAGCCGGTGGATCAAAGGCATTTGGAGAATGGGCCTCTAGAAAAATAAAAACAAGAATTGGTGCTGAGCTCACTTCTATATTTCTGGGAATGCTTATATTTATAGATGACTATTTTAACTGTCTTACAGTTGGTAGTGTTATGCGCCCGGTAACAGACGGACATAAAGTTTCAAGAGCAAAATTAGCATATATTATTGATGCTACAGCAGCACCGATATGTATAATTGCACCAATATCCTCATGGGCTGCTGCTGTAACAGGTTTTGTAGAGAATGAAGATGGATTTGCCATATTTATACAATGCATTCCATATAATTATTATGCTCTTCTTACAATCGTTGCGCTGTTGTGTTTTGTAATATTAAAGGTTGATTTTGGTCCTATGAAAATACATGAAGATAATGCTGCAAATGGTGATTTATTCACAACAAAAGACAGACCTTATGCCAATGTAAGCAGTGAAGCGGTAATAAGAGGCAATGGTAAAGTTATAGACCTCGTATTTCCAATAATTAGTCTTATCATATGCTGTGTTATTGGAATGATATATACAGGAGGATTTTTTAACGGAACACCATTTGTCACTGCATTTTCTAACTGTAATGCATCCTTAGGACTTATGATGGGCAGTTTTTTTGCAATGTTAATTACAGTATTATTCTATGTTGTAAGAAAGATACTAACATTTAATGAATGCTTCTCATGCATTCCGGAAGGATTTAAGGCAATGGTTCCCGCAATTCTAATATTAACATTTGCATGGACTCTTAAGGCAACAACTGACAGTCTTGGCGTTAAAGAATATGTTGCAGGTCTTGTCGGAGGACTGTCAGTAGGATTTCTTAACTTTCTTCCTGCTATCATTTTCATTGTTGCTATATTTCTTGCATTTGCAACAGGTACAAGCTGGGGAACTTTTGGAATTCTTATTCCTATTGTTGTAGGTACATTTGCAGGAACTGACAAAACTATGATGATTATATCTATATCAGCATGTATGGCTGGTGCCGTATGTGGCGACCACTGTTCTCCTATATCAGATACAACTATTATGGCATCTGCTGGAGCACAATGCAATCATATGAATCATGTGTCAACACAGCTTCCTTATGTTATAGTGGTAGCTGCAGTTTCACTTATAACATATATTATAGCTGGTTTCTTACGCAATCCTGTTATATCACTCATAATAGGTATAATTCTTATGGTAGGATGTATATTGCTTATCAAATATATAACTGATTCTAAAGCTGCTAAAAATGATATGAATATGTAACATTTAATACATAGTGATGCCAGGTATTTTATTATCTATCGCTATAATTTATTGTTCTTTGTTTAATATGGAGGTGCATTATGGTTTCACCTGAAAAAGTTATAATTATTATTGCTTTATTATTCATTATATGTGTTATGCCATTTCCAATCGGGCTTCTTATGTTTAAATTCAAATCTGAGAAATTAAAAGAGGAGGCTAAAAGAAAAGCAGCAACTGAATTACGGGAGAATAATGAAATAAATAAATGCAATAATTCAGATACTTTGGAAAATAATATCGATAATAATTCAAAACTTAATGAGAACCTTAAGACTAAAATATAGTCCGGGTTCTCATTTTTTTCTTCTTCTCATTTTTTTACACGATTAACAAACGAAAGTAATTAAGAAACCAAACAAAAGAGTTCAACGGCACTGTTTAAATTAATAATAATTTTATAAATTTTAACAGTATTTAACAGCTTTTAATCGTAATAACATTGTGCACATATTTTA
>JBNMGS010000394.1:0-2304 GCA_050872365.1 Lachnospira sp. | reverse complement strand
GTGATACCAAGTTCATCTATAATGTTAAGTGCAGACGTTCTGAGCATCTGGTATTCTTTATCTGAAAGAGTCTGTGAAGGTGCAACTACGATACTATCACCTGTATGTACACCGACAGGGTCGATATTTTCCATGTTACAGATAGTTATGCATGTTCCATTGCTATCACGCATTACTTCGTATTCGATTTCCTTCCAGCCAGCGATACATCTTTCTACAAGAACCTCACCAACTCTTGAAAGTCTTAAACCATTCTCAAGGATTTCTCTTAATTCTTCTACGTTGTGGGCGATACCACCACCGCTTCCACCAAGTGTATAAGCAGGTCTAAGAACTACCGGATAACCAATCTTAGCTGCAAATGCTTCACCAGAAGGTACATCATTAACAACTAAAGATGGCGCACAAGGCTCGCCTATCTTTTCCATAGTTTCCTTGAACATAAGTCTGTCTTCTGCCTTCTTTATCGTAAGCGCAGTTGTACCTATAAGCTGTACATTATGTTCCTCAAGAAAGCCTGTTTCTGCTATTTCCATAGCAAGGTTAAGTCCGGCCTGACCACCAAGTGTAGGTAATATGCTGTCTGGCTTTTCCTTTAATATAATCTGCTTTAATGCTTCTACTGTAAGAGGCTCGATATATACTTCATCAGCAATATCCTTATCTGTCATGATTGTAGCAGGGTTAGAGTTAACAAGGCATACTTCTATTCCCTCTTCCTTAAGAGAACGGCAAGCCTGTGTACCTGCATAGTCAAATTCTGCTGCCTGTCCGATTACGATTGGACCTGAACCGATTACTAAAACCTTCTTTATATTAGGATTCTTTGGCATTGTCTTAGTCCTCCTTCTTCATCATATCCATAAATCTGTCAAAGAGATACGCTGTATCCTGTGGTCCTGCACAAGCCTCCGGATGGAACTGTACAGTAAATATATTCTTACCCTTATATGAAAGACCTTCGTTTGTCTTATCATTAACATTTTCAAATGCCGGTTCTGCAACATCCGGATTAAGTGTTGTCTCATCAACAACATAACCATGATTCTGTGTTGAAATGTACACCTTACCAGTTGCAAGATCCTTAACAGGGTGGTTAGCACCTCTGTGTCCATACTTTAATCTATGTGTATCAGCACCTGTTGCAAGTGACATAAGCTGATGTCCAAGACATATGGCAAATATAGGCACATTGCTTGCATAAAGCTTTTTGATTTCTTCAATTATCTCTACACATTCCTTAGGATCTCCAGGGCCGTTTGATAACATGATACCATCTGGATTAGTTGCTAAGATTTCCTCTGCCTTTGTGTATGCCGGATATACTGTAACTTCACATCCTCTGTCATTAAGAGACTTTGCAATATTTTTCTTTGCACCAAAATCCATAAGTGCAACCTTTGGACCATCTCCATTAAGTACATACTTTTCTTTGCATGTAACTTTTCTTACAACTCCAGTAACCTTATATTCCTTAATCTTAGGAAGTATTTCATCAAGGTTGTAGTTTTCGTTAGTTGTAATCATTCCATTCATAGTACCCTTTTCTCTTAATATCTTAGTAAGGGCTCTTGTATCTATTCCACAGATACCCGGTATATCATTATCTAAAAGGAACTTCTGTATAGGAGCTTCATTTCTGAAGTTACTTGGCATCCTTGATAACTCTCTTACAATAAATCCGTCCGGCCATGCTTTTTCAGACTCCATGTCTTTATAGCATACACCATAGTTGCCAATCAGAGGATATGTCATGGTTACTGCCTGTCCTGCATATGAAGGATCAGTTAACACCTCCAGATATCCTGTCATCGAAGTATTAAAGACTATTTCGCTAATAACTTCGCGAGTGGAACCAATACTTGTTCCATTAAATACTGTTCCATCTTCAAGTATTAAAAATGCTTTCATGAATGCCACCTATTTCCTTTCGTATATTAAATTGATTATTGTTTAAGACCATAAATCCCGAAAATATAGTCATAATTAATGTTTATTATTATATATTTTTGAGATTTTATATAGTGCGCAAACTTCAACTGTTAATAGTCTTTATATAGTTTCAATTGACTTTTGCGCAAAAAAAAAGACACAAAAATGTCTTTTTTTCTTAAACTCTATAAATATTATCATACTGTGCATAATAATTCAAGTAAAACTTATAACTAATTATTACCTGTGCTTGTCTTGCTGCTTGAATTCTGGGTTATCTCAAGCTGGCTTATATAACTCCATGTTTCACCCTTATCAGATGACTGGTACTTTGCTGCTGTCTTACCATCATTATATGTACCATCGCTGCCC
>JBNMGS010000393.1:0-2306 GCA_050872365.1 Lachnospira sp. | reverse complement strand
GTTCCGTGACGTCTTGCCCAAAGTGAGTGAAGTGTTACATCGCCGGATTTAATATCCTTAGGAATTACCGTAAAGCCAAGACGAACACCTGTGAAACCTGCATTCTTAGAAAATGAACGAAGCTCTATGGCACATGTTCTTGCCCCATCACATTCATATATAGTATGTGGTACATTTTCTTCTGATATGTATGCTTCATAAGCAGCATCATATATAATAACTGCACCAACCTTATTAGCATAATCAACCCACTTCTGAAGCTCGTCCTTTGTAATAGTAGAACCCGTTGGATTGTTAGGGAAACACAGATATATGATATCAGGAGTTTCCTTAGGAAGCTCTGGTGCAAAATTCGTTTCAGCTGTACAAGGCATATATATAACATTGCTCCACTTCTGTTGTTCTAGGATATAATCACCTGTTCTTCCTGCCATAGCGTTAGTATCTACATATACAGGATATACAGGATCACATACAGCTATTTTATTATCAACTGAGAAGATGTCTCCGATATTACCTGAATCTGACTTAGCTCCATCACTTACAAATATCTCATCAGCAGATATATCTGCACCTCTCTTCTTATAGTCATGCTCTACAATAGCACTTCTTAAGAATTCATAACCAAGATCAGGTGCATATCCATGGAATGTTTCTGCATGACCCATCTCATCTACTGCTTTATGTAATGAATCTATAACTACTGGTGCAAGAGGAAGTGTAACATCTCCTATACCAAGACGTATGATTTCCTTATCAGGATTAGCTGCACTATAAGCACTAACCTTTTTAGCAATAGTAGAAAACAGATAGCTTCCTGGAAGCTTTAAATAATTCTCATTAATCTTAAACATTCTTCTCTCTCCTTATCATAGTAACTTTAGGATGCCGCTACATAATATCTTAATTACACAATGTACTACCAAAATATATAATACAGGAATTATGTGATACCAAAATTCATGATATATGAATATGACATATAATTCAAACTAAATGTTAACATAATATTATTAATTATATATGCATAAACATCCACAGACATTATACACCACCATTTACATAACAACAATAACAACAGCAATAAACCTAACAATATAAACTTTATTGCCAGGTTTGTACTATGTCCCAAGATAAAATCTTAATAATCTTTCATATTCTTCATTAATTGCCAGAACAAGGTCATTATCACCATTCATATTATCAGGATGGTATATTTTCAACAATGACCTATAACGCTTTTTAACAGATTCTGTATCATTAACTCCACGGAAAAATATTTTTACATTTTCTGCGTTAGACATACTTCTTCTTGCTTCCCTATATACCTTGTCACGATACATTAGCTTTTCCCTGTTAAACTTCTCTTTGTCAATGGCTAACTGCCTCGTTTCTCTTTCAAGTATTTCCCACTTCTGGTCAAACAATATCCTCTGGCTTTCCAGCTGTTTCTGCAACAGCTGATTCTTCTTCTGCTGATTATGCAGCATCCCTTTTTGTATATCTATAAGTTTCCTGTCAGACTCCAGTTCCTCCCTGAGTTCGTTAAGTCTGACATTCTCTTTGAAAAGATATTTTTTCTGCTGTTTCTCATCAAGCTCCCCAAATCTTCTCTCTTCCATATACAATCCTCTCTGCAGTAATCACTTGGCACTATGAAACCAAAATACTTTAACCGGCTCACAACCTTCTTTAGTCCTGATAGTATGTGCCACTCCTGGCAGCGCCACAAATGAATCACCCTTTTTTATAGGGAAAACCAAGTCATCCAGTCTGGCATACCCTTCTCCCTCTAATACATAAAATCCTTCCTGATCCGCATGAACTCCTGGTTTATTAGAAAATTCAGTTGATGAATATATAGTTGTTCCCGATGTGCAGCCATTGGTGCATCCGTTTTTATCTGTAAGGAACCTGTGTGTCCTGCTATCTGCCCCTTGTGTTTTAATAACCTCTTCCATTGTTATGTATGGTTTCATAACTCTTATTATACCTCCTCATTATATTGCCTTATAAAAATTTTTTAAATAATTCTTTTAATCGTGCCTGTATCTATATTTGTAAATCTGTGTATACTATCAATAGTATAATAATACTATAAAGTTATTGCTATTGTACATAACCATAGTTATTGTACAAAATTATAATACAAAATTATAGTTATACTGCAAAACTATTGCTATACTTATAATTTCATTTAAACACTATTTTAAATTCTTCTGCCAATTGCAATTAGTTCATAATGGTACAGAAAAAGGGACCAACTTTACATTGATCCCCCCGCTTTATTAAATATAAATATTAAT
>JBNMGS010000392.1:0-2325 GCA_050872365.1 Lachnospira sp. | reverse complement strand
TACTAAGGCAGAGACTATAGACGAGATAGCCGGATGTGCAGCAGCCATGAGAGAGCATGCAGTTAAGGTTGAAACAGGTATGGATATATTTGAGATAGTTGGTACTGGCGGTGATAACGCACAGAGCTTTAATATATCAACTACATCTGCACTTGTAGCAGCTGCAGGTGGAATGAAAGTTGCAAAGCATGGAAACAGGGCAGCTTCTTCTAAATGTGGAACAGCTGACTGTCTTGAAGCACTTGGCGTTAATATACAGCAGGATCCTGAAAAATGTATTGAACTTCTTAAGGAAGCAGGTATGTGTTTCTTCTTCGCTCAGAAGTATCATACATCTATGAAATATGTAGGTGCTATCCGCAAGGAACTCGGGGTAAGAACTGTATTTAACATTCTTGGACCACTTACTAATCCAGGTTCACCATCTATGCAGCTTCTTGGTGTATATGATGAATATCTTGTAGAACCTCTTGCACAGGTACTTGTAAGTCTTGGGGTTAAGAGAGGTATGGTAGTATATGGAATGGATAAGTTAGATGAGATATCTATGAGCGCACCAACCAAAGTATGTGAGATTCGTGACGGATGGATGAAGTCATATGTTATCAAGCCTGAAGATTTCGGACTTACGCGTTGTGCTAAGGATGATCTTAAGGGTGGTGCACCAGATGAGAATGCAAAGATAACAAGAGCAATACTTAATGGTGAAAAAGGACCTAAGAGAGATGCTGTTCTTATGAATGCAGGAGCGTCACTATATATAGGTGGAAAGGCAGACAGCCTTGCAGATGGCATAAAGTTGGCTGCAGAGCTTATTGATTCAGGAAAGGCTAATGAAGTTCTTGATAAGTTCATAGAAGTAAGCAACAGATAACAGATTAGGAATTTTGTCTTACAGATTATAGACAGGCTTTATAAATATGTATTATAAACAGGTATTATAAATACATATTATAGATAGGCGTTTCGTGTAAATGTTAAACTAAGAATTATCAGCTATATAGCTATATTTATAGATAGAATAATGAGTGTATTTGGATGTCTATGGGTGTACATTTTCTTGGTTTGACATTACCATGAGATGCCTTTTTGTATGTATATTGTATGTATAAATGACGTTTTAGAATAAATAGCTAAAGAAGGGAGATAAGATTATAATGAAAGAATTGAGTAATAGATCTGCAAATTTCACGGATTCAGTTATAAGAAGAATGACAAGAGTTGCCAACCAATATGGCGCAGTAAATCTGTCACAGGGCTTCCCTGACTTTGACCCACCGGTTCAGATAACAGACAGACTAGCAGAGGTAGCAAAAGAAGGACCACACCAGTATGCACTGACATGGGGTGCTAAGAATTTCCGTGATGCCATAGCAGATAAATATGAACATTTTTCAGGTATTAAGGTTGACCCGGAATCAGAGATAGTAGTTACATGTGGCAGCACAGAAGCTATGATGGCGACCATGCTTAGCATAACTAATCCGGGAGATAAGGTTGTTATATTCTCACCATTTTATGAGAACTATGGAGCGGATACTATACTTTCAGGGGCAGAGCCTATATATGTGCCATTAGTTCCACCAGAATTCAAGTTTGATAAGGCAAAGCTTGAAGAAGCATTTGCAAGTGGAGCTAAAGCTCTTATTCTGTGTAATCCTTCTAATCCATGCGGAAAAGTGTTTAGTATGGAAGAAATGCAGACGATAGCTGAGCTCGCAAAGAAATATGATGCATATGTAGTTACTGATGAAGTATATGAGCATATAATATATGCTCCAAACAAACATGTGTATATGCAGGCTATTGACGGCATGAGAGAAAGAACAATAGTATGCAATTCGCTTTCTAAGACATATTCGATAACAGGTTGGAGACTGGGTTATGTTATAGCCAATCCACAGATTATAGACAGGGTTAAGAAGGTGCATGATTTCCTTACAGTTGGTGCAGCAGCACCTCTTATGGAGGCAGCAGTCACAGGATTAAGATTCGGTGATGAATATTATGAAGAATTGGCAGCACATTATGCACACATGAAAGAGGTGTTTGTCGGTGGTCTTAAAGAGCTCGGACTTACATATACCGACCCACAGGGAGCGTATTATGTTCTTGTTGATGTAAGTGAATTCGGCGTGAAAGATGATGTGAAGTTCTGTGAGTGGATGGCACAATATGTGGGAGTGGCGGCAGTACCTGGTTCAAGCTTCTTCAGGGAAGATGTACATAATCTTATCAGATTCCACTTTGCAAAGAAGGATGATACACTTAGGGAGGCTATAAGAAGACTTGCGAAACTTAGGGAGAAAGCTTTGAGTGTTGGAG
>JBNMGS010000391.1:0-2328 GCA_050872365.1 Lachnospira sp. | reverse complement strand
TATATATGCAGCTAAAGAAGCAGATGTTGACGGTGTACATATAGGACAGAATGATGCTGACTATATGACAGCAAGAAAGGTGCTCGGAGAAGGAAAGATTATTGGTATGACAGTTAAAACAAGGGAACAGGCTCTGAATGCTGTCAGAATGGGTGCTGATTATGTTGGAATGGGTGCTGTGTTTCATACAAGTACTAAGTTAGATGCCAGGGACATGAGCAGGGAAACACTTATAGAACTTACTGGTATGATGAATGGTATTCCAGTAGTTGCTATTGGTGGAATTAACTATGATAACTGTGATTATCTTAAGGGAACAGGTGTTGATGGAATTGCTGTGGTTTCAGCAATATTTGCAAGTGATGACTGTGCCAGGGCAACAAGACATCTTTTTATGAAAACAAGAGAATTGTTTGGAGTGAAAAGAAACATAATATTTGATATGGATGGAACACTTATTGACTCAATGCCTTTCTGGAAGAATAGCGCAAGGGAATATGCCATTTACAGAGGTGCAACTCTTCCAGTTGATTTTGATGATGTTACAGGGGTCATGGATCTTAATGAATATGCAGAATATCTTAAGAATGTATTGAAAATAGACACTAATCTTGATCAGATAAGCAAAGCAGCTGTTGAGATTATGAATAAACATTATGCAACAGATATTCCAGCTAAGGAAGGCATGATCGAACTTGTGCGAAGAGAATATGAGGCAGGAAGCAGTCTTGTTATATTTACTGCATCCCAAAAAAGCAGTGTAGAGCTTTTACTTGACAGGTTAGGCATAAGGGAATGTTTTAAGGATATATATACAGTTTATGATATCGGAATTAAAAAAAGTGATAAACACAGTTATCTTAAGGTTATGGAAGTCGCAGGTATGACAGCAGGTGAAACATGGGTTTATGAAGATATATTAAGAGGTGTCAAGGCGGCTTGGGAAGCAGGACTTAAAGTATGCGCCGTATATGATAAGGATTCAGCCGCTGACTGGGATGAGATTAAGAAACTTGCAGATAAAACACTTTTAGAAGAATAATGAGTGTAAGCTTGAACTGTACCAGATATTTGTCTGATAGAAAGCTTAGTTATTTAATAAAGATGAGTTTTCCTATAAGTGACTGGCGGCAAAAAAAGCAGGTCAAACAGGTTTGAAATAAATACGAGATATGGAGAAAATATATGAAGAAAAAAGTAGTAGTTGGAATGTCTGGTGGCGTTGATTCGTCAGTTGCTGCATTTCTTTTAAAAGAGCAGGGGTACGATGTTATAGGTGTTACCATGCAGATATGGCAGGATGATGCTGTCGAGACAACAGAAAATGGATGTTGCGGAATATCAGCAGTTGATGATGCAAGAAGGGTTGCAGGCCAGCTTGATATACCATATTATGTCATGAATTTTAAGAATGAGTTTAAAGAAAATGTTATAGATTATTTCGTTAAAGAGTATAAGGCAGGAAGAACACCTAATCCATGTATAGCCTGCAACAGGTATGTAAAATGGGAGTCATTGCTTAAAAGAAGCCTAGAGATAGGTGCTGATTATATAGCTACGGGACATTACGCTAGAATATGCCAGCTTGAAAATGGACGTTATGCTATACGTAATTCAGTTACAGCTAAGAAAGACCAGACATATGCGTTGTATAATCTTACACAGAGTCAGCTTGCACATACTATTATGCCAATAGGTGATTATACTAAAGATCAGGTACGTAAAATAGCTGAGGATAATAACCTTATGGTTGCACATAAACCGGATAGTATGGAGATATGTTTTGTGCCTGATAATGATTATGCAGGGTATATAGAAAGAACAACACAGTACAAGTCAGTGCCAGGTAACTTTGTTGACGTTGATGGTAATGTCATTGGAAAACATAATGGCATAATTCATTATACGGTAGGCCAAAGAAAGGGACTTGGTCTTGCTATGGGACATCCTGTGTTTGTGGTAGCAGTAAGACCCGAAACTAACGAGGTTGTAATAGGTGAAAATAAAGATGTTTTCTCTAAAACATTATATGCTAATAATCTTAACTTTATGTCAATAGATAAGCTTGAAGGTTGCCTGCGTACAAAAGGAAAGATACGTTATAGTCATAGTGGTGCTGATTGCACGGTAAGAATGATAGATGATAATACACTTGAATGTACATTTGACGAGCCACAGCGTGCAGTAACACCAGGACAGGCACTTGTACTGTATGATGATGAATATGTGCTTGGTGGAGGCGTTATAATATAGAATGCGTAAAGAAAATAGTATTGTATGATTATCAAAGTAATTATATATTTGTTTTCTTTACTATTGCTAATATAG
>JBNMGS010000390.1:0-2353 GCA_050872365.1 Lachnospira sp. | reverse complement strand
GCTTAGGGATAGCTTCCTCAAGACTTTCTACCTCTATGAATTCTGCATTGTTAGCTGCCAGGACATCATCTCGTATATAATCAGGAATTCTTAATTCTTTAGGTGATATAAGTACGAATTTTACATTATTATATCTTACAAGAGAGTTGATGAGTGAATGTACAGTTCTACCAAACTTTAAGTCACCACAAAGACCGATGGTAAAGTTATCAAGGGAGCCTCTTAATTCCCTGATAGTCATAAGGTCTGTAAGTGTCTGTGTTGGGTGCTGATGACCGCCATCACCTGCATTGATTACAGGAATGGAAGATTTGCTTGCCGCAACCATAGGTGCACCCTCTTTAGGATGTCTCATGGCGCATATATCTGCATAGCATGAAATAACTCTGATCGTATCAGATACGCTTTCACCCTTGGAAGCAGAACTTGAGTTAGCAGAAGAAAAACCTAATACAGAACCCCCAAGATTGAGCATTGCTGCTTCAAAACTAAGACGGGTTCTAGTACTAGGTTCATAAAATAAAGTTGCTAATTTCTTTCCATCACATACGTGACTGTATTTCTTAGGATCTTTAGAAATGTCTCTTGCAAGATCAAGAAGATCTGTTAACTCACTGACACTTAAATCCAGTGGACTAAGTAAATGTTTCATCAATTATTCCTCCGTGTGTTGTTGTTATGTTATAGAGTTATCTGGTCTGATAATAAATGAGCTGAAGATGTGAATGTTAAAAGTAAACTAAGGCATTCATCAGGTAACAGTACTTGAATCATATAAGAATTATGCTTTGTTAAAAGTAAACTAAGGCATTCATCAAGGCAGCAGGATTGCAAATTAATCCACTTATTAAAAGCCAATAACATTAACATATATATTACTATTATTTAACACAATTCTCAATTGTTATTTTGAAAAAAGTGTGATAAAATTGTAAACATTATTGATACTGTTTAAACTAATTCATAATTATAAGTTACTTAATATATGTGTGTTGGTTTAACATAAGAATGGAGGAATAGTTCAATATGTCAAAGATAATATTAACAGGAGACAGACCAACAGGTAAACTTCATCTGGGACATTATGTTGGTTCATTAAAAAGAAGAGTAGAACTACAGAATTCAGGAGAATTTGAAAAAATATTTATAATGATAGCTGATGCACAGGCACTTACAGATAATGCTGATAATCCTGAAAAAGTACGTCAGAATATTATAGAAGTAGCACTTGATTATCTTTCTGTAGGAATTGATCCTGCAAAATCCAATATATTCATACAGTCACAGATTCCACAGCTTACAGAGCTTACATTTTATTACATGAATCTTGTTACTGTATCAAGACTTCAGAGGAATCCTACAGTTAAATCTGAAATAAAAATGCGTAATTTTGAGGCGAGTATTCCTGTTGGATTCTTCTGCTATCCAATCAGCCAGGCAGCAGATATAACAGCATTTAAGGCTACTACTGTACCAGCAGGTGAAGATCAGGAACCTATGATAGAACAGACAAGAGAGATAGTAAGAAAGTTTAATGATGTATATGGTGAAACACTTGTTGAACCTAAGATTCTTCTTCCTGAAAACCAGGTATGCTTAAGGCTTCCTGGTACAGATGGTAAGGCAAAGATGAGTAAGTCTCTTGGAAACTGCATATATTTATCAGATTCAGCAGAAGAAGTTAAGAATAAAGTAAGAGGAATGTATACAGACCCGGATCATATTAAGGTAAGTGATCCTGGTAAGATAGAGGGTAACACAGTATTTACATATCTTGATGCGTTCTGTACAGATGAAGATTTTGCTTTATTTTTACCAGAATATAAGAATCTTGATGAACTTAAGGATCACTATAAGAGAGGTGGTCTTGGCGATGTAAAGGTTAAGAAGCTTCTCACAGAAGTACTTGATAAGGAATTAGAGCCTATCAGAAACAGACGTCATGAGTATGAGAAAGATATACCAGAGGTATATCATATATTACAGGAAGGTACTAAGAAGGCATACGCAGTCGCAGAACAGACACTTAGCGAGGTGAAGTCTTCTATGAAGATTAACTACTTTGATGATGTTGAGCTTATTAAGCATCAGGCTGAAAAATATAGTGGACAGTAGAAATAAGGAAATTCATGAAGAATTTCGATAAGTCGGCAGATGAGGCTATGGATATACTAGGTATAGAGGAATCAGAAAAAGAAGAACTAAAGAAAAAAATATAGAATTCAGAATTATATGAAAAAATATAAGAGCGTAGAATAATTAAAAAATAATAAAAGCTGCATCAGAGAGATATAAATCTGATGCAGCTTTTATTAGAGTGTGAATAATGGTCGTAAACTAAATACGGTATATT
>JBNMGS010000389.1:0-2361 GCA_050872365.1 Lachnospira sp. | reverse complement strand
ATGCAAGGCGTAATATAACAAAGGCATATGAAAAATGTGCTAAAAAAAATGAAAGTATAGCTGATATAAATAATAATATATTTGAATATGATGTTTCTGACTGTCAGAATATGTTATATGATGATGCGTCTTACGACTGTGTGATAGCCAATCATGTTCTTTTTTACTGTGAGGATATTGATAAAGCATGTGAGGAGATAGTGAGAGTATTAAAGCCAGGCGGTGTGTTTGTGTGTGCAACTTATGGTTCACGTCATATGCAAGAGATAAGCCAGTTGGTAAAAGAGTTCGATAAAAGAATAGTTCTTGCTGCAGATAATCTGTATGATAAGTTCGGACTGGATACAGGGGATAAGCAGCTTGAAAAATATTTTCCATCGGTTGATATCAGGCGTTATGATGACTGTCTAAAGGTCGATAAGGCAGAGCCACTTGTTGAATATATTCTTTCATGCCATGGAAATCAGAACCAGTATCTTCTTGACAGATATTCTGATTTCAAGGCGTTTATACAGAAAAAGCTGAGAAAACCGCTTATTATAACAAAGGACGCAGGACTATTTGTTTGTGTTAAAGGATAGAGAATTTTGTTACAATAACGTTACAAATATGTTACTAATGTTATAATGATATTGAAATTATATGGATAATATGATAAAATTGCCCGGATAACTTAATGAAATTATATTTCCAGATAATGGATATATAAGAGCAATTAAGGTTATAATAATTAAGAAGTTTAATGTAATTGTTATTAACAATAAGGTTAATGGGTAGATTTAGTGAGAAAATAATATTTGTTTTCTTTTTTAACAGATTGCACGGAAATGAGGATTGATATGGAGTTATCCAAGATTATTTTGAATGCAGGGGAAGCTTTAAGACCGGCGCTTACTAAGATTATTCCTATGAAGGTATTAAGTAAATTTAAAGCAGGGATAATCAATAATGCAGCAGATAAACTATCTGCGGATGCAATAGTAAGATATGAACACGGACACTATGAAGAAGGTGCTAATGTTATAGGCAATATTAAGGGTGATAATGGTCTTGGACAAAGTGCCAGAATAATGTGCAGACTGCTTGACGAGAATAATGAAAATCATGTGATAAAAGATTTTTTTGTTCCACCGGGAGGTTCAAGAACGAATAATACATATGATGACAGGCTTACAGATAAGCTTCCATATGATGTGAATATAATACATGTCAATGCAAGTGAGATGATGGTTGCATATGTGAGCATGGGAAAAAGTGTGTGGGATTACAGATATAACATTGGATACTGGGCATGGGAGCTTGAGACATTTCCAGAAGAATGGATTCCAGCTTTTAAGCTTGTTGATGAGGTGTGGACACCTTCAGACTTTGTTACTAATACTCTTAAGAAGTATACCGATAAACCGGTTATTACAGTGCCACATTGTGTAGCACCACAGGCAGACAGTAACTATCACAGAAAATATTTTAATCTGCCTGAAGACCAATTCCTATTTCTTGTTATGTATAATAGTGGAAGTGTTATGGAAAGAAAGAATCCGTTGGCAGCAATAAAGGCGTTTAAAGAAGCGTTCTGTAAAGATGAGGAAACTAAGAAAAAATACAGTAATGTTGGACTTGTTATTAAGATTGCCGAGGCTGAGTTGTCTGCAGATGATGAAAAGATTATTAATTCAGTTATAGACGATGATGATAATATTTATTATATGTGCGGACATGTAAACAAAAAAGAAGTTAATTCGCTTCTATCGGATGTGGATGTATATGTTTCGTTACATCGTTCAGAGGGATTCGGACTTGTTATGGCAGAAGCTATGTATCTAGGAACACCTGTTATAGCTACTAACTGGTCGGGAAATACAGAGTTTATGAATAGTAATACAGCATGTATGGTAGATTATGATCTGATAGAACTTGATAAAGACTATGATGTCTTTAAAAAAGGAAATGTGTGGGCAGATGCACATGTGGATGAAGCGGCAGAATATATGAGGAAGTTATATGAAGATAAAGAATTCTACAATAAAATAGCTTCAAACGGACAAGCATATGCTAAAGAACATCTCGCATACAAGCGTTCTGCTGATATAGTGAGTGAAAGACTGAAGACAATTCATACATCACATAAGGATAATGCGTAGATTTATACAGTGTTATTAACTAAAATAACATTGATTTAATAAAATAATAAAACACTCAAAAACGCTGGCAGTAAATATTAAATCAGTAAATAATAAATCAGAGTGCGATATATAGACATATAGAGGAGATTTTTTATGCAACATATTAAAGAGTTATATGAATACAGGGAGATGATTATAAGCCTTGTAAGAAAAGACCTTAGAGGAAGATATAAGGGTT
>JBNMGS010000388.1:0-2383 GCA_050872365.1 Lachnospira sp. | reverse complement strand
TGCAGTTTTTTTATATAAAACAAAATGATTGTGAAAAATAAAATTTTATTGATGAATTGAGAAAAAGCACAGAAACCTACTAATTCAGTTTTTGATGTAAATTTGGTGTGTTATTTTGGCACATATTCAAGATTATTAATAAAGGTAAAACCTACTAATCAGGCAGAAGAAGTCTTTTTAGTAGGTTTTATAAGTATAAAATACATGCTTATTCCACTGGGAAGCAGGAAAAACACCTACTAAGGAGAAACATTTTAACAGATTAGTAGGTGAGCAGGTGGGGAGAGAGGAACGAGAATGCCTGAAACAACCTACTAAATTATGAGTTTGACAATGGTTAGTGGGTTTTAGGGATTTCTGGCTGCCAGATAATCAGGAAAAGCATACATAGGATTCTGATGTACAGATTTTAATATGCAGATTTAATGTGTCAAAGACGCATTGAAACGGAAAAACATTTATGATAGAATAAAAACCAATATTGAATATGAAGCAGCACCGCCGGACAGTGATGTATGGAAGCAGCAGGCAGAGTAATGGCACAGATACAGACAGATATGGGCAACGGGGCTGAATAAGGAGGATATAATGGAGCAGTATAAGCAGGAATTTATAGATTTCATGGTAGAGAGTGATGTGTTAAAGTTTGGAGATTTTACTTTAAAGAGCGGAAGAAAGTCACCTTTCTTTATGAACGCAGGTGCGTATGTTACAGGAACACAGCTTACAAGACTTGGTGAGTACTATGCAAAGGCTATTCATGAAACATATGGTGATGATTTTGATGTACTGTTCGGACCAGCATATAAGGGAATTCCAATCAGCGTAGTGACAGCAGTTGCATATGCAAAGCTTTATGGCAAGGAAGTAAGATACTGCTCAGACCGCAAGGAAGAGAAGGACCATGGCGCTGATAAGGGTGGATTCCTTGGAAGCAAATTAAAAGACGGCGACAGAGTCATTATGATAGAAGATGTAACAACATCTGGTAAGTCAATGGAAGAGACCGTTCCTAAGGTAAGAGGAGCAGCAGATGTTACAATCGTAGGACTTATGGTTTCGCTTAACCGTATGGAAGTAGGACTTGGCGGAAAGGTGAGCGCACTTGAGGAGATTAAGGAAAGATACGGTTTCCCAACAAGCGCAATTGTTTCTATGGCAGATGTTGTAGAGCACCTTTACAATAAAGAGTGCGAGGGCAAGGTAGTTATTGATGATGCACTTAAGGCAGCAATCGACAAATATTACGCAGAATATGGTGTTAAGAACGCATAAAAGCTGATGTTAATGGAGGGTTAATTATGGAAGAGAAACTTTATAAGAAATTAAAGTCAGTAGGAGCTTCTAATCTTGTATTTGGTATCCTGATAATACTCTTTGGTATCGGTGCAGGTGTAATGATGATTATTAATGGTGCAAGACTTCTTGCACACAGATCAGATAGCTTATTCTAGTGAAGGGGAACTGCCTGGTGGGTTAATTATGCCTGCCGGGCAGATTTGTTATGAAAAAGAAACATTATGTAACGCTTATAAAATGGGCGCTTTTTGTTATATATATGATGCTGCTCTTTTATGTAGTCTTTTTCGCAGAAGGAATGGGAAGGGCAGAGATAGCCAGCGGTTACAAATATAATCTTACATTGTTCAGGGAAATCAGGCGCTATTGGCGTTATCTTGGACATTTTGACTCGCTTGGCTGGATAGCATTTCTTAATATAATTGGAAATGTACTGGCATTTATGCCATTTGGCATATTCGTGCCGTGGCTTTCCAATGGCAGAATAAATGTATTCGTCACATTTGCATATGGATTCGCATTGTCGCTTACAATAGAAACAGTACAGCTTATATGCAAGGTCGGCTGCTTTGATGTTGATGACCTTGTGCTTAATGTACTGGGCGCATTGTGCGGCTATGCGGTATATGCGATAGCATACAGAATAGTTAAAATGTTTAATAAAAAGGACAGGTGAAAGTATGAAACTTTTTAATAAATACAAGTTCTCGGATAAAAGCCAGACACTCGGCGGTTTGATATCGACATCAATGGGAATACTGTCATTGCTTTCTTTCGGTTACGGAGTGTATCTGTCTTTTAAAGCAGAGGGAGAAGGCGGCTTAAGAGTAGGAAGCCTTGGAATATTAGGCCTTATCCTTGTGGTAATCGGAACAGTAATCGGACTAATCAGCTTTAAGGAAGATAACAAATTTTATGGCTTATCAAGGCTTGGCTCGATGATGTGCGGAATAATAGCAGTATTTATGATAGCAGTATTTCTGATGGGAATATAATTCTTAGCGGATTAAAAGGAGAATGGAATTGTTTAATGATAATGTAGAGGAGCGCTATGGGCTTGCAATAGAAAGAATTAAAGAGATAG
>JBNMGS010000387.1:0-2415 GCA_050872365.1 Lachnospira sp. | reverse complement strand
TTATAGTGTTGAACATGCACTTATGATTGTTAATCTGAGAAGATATATGTCAGCCAATTCATATAACAGATATATATCATTTACAATAGCCAATGAGGTATCTGATGAAACTGTGGCAGCTATACTTGAAAATTCAGATGAACTTACCGGAGTTACTGTTGATGAACAGTATATAAGAAGATATGTAGACAGCATATATTGTTCACAGATTCTAGGATATACTGGAACTGTTTCAACAAGTGAGCTTGAGACTCTTGGTGATGAGTATGATAGTAATGATGTCGTTGGTAAAAGTGGAATAGAAAAGAGTATGGAATCAGAGCTTGCAGGAACAAAGGGTTCTAAACAGGTGTACGTAGATACAGTAGGACGTATAACTGAGGTGCTTGATGAAGAAGATTCAACAGCAGGTAACGATGTCTATCTTACTATCGATATTAACATTCAGAAAAAGATATATGAGGCAATAGAGGACAGAATAGTACAGATTATACTCAGCTATATGACAAGTGGAGATACCAAATACACCTATAACTCTAATGGAAGTGTTAATACAGTATATATTCTTGCAAAAGAAGTGTATTTTGCATTGCTTGATAATAATATTGTATCAATAAACCATATATCAACCCAGAGTACGGATACTGAACGACAGGTATATTCTGCATTTTTATCAAAACAGGATAGTACAATGGAATGGTTAAGAAGTGAGTTGTTATCAGGCGATACTCCGTACGGAAAACTTAGCGAGGAACAACAGCTGTATATATGGTATGTATACACAAGTCTTAAGGACAGAGGCGTGTTTAATACAACTAATGTTGATACAACAGATAATGTATATAAAGACTGGACAGAGGGCAGCGGAACAAGTCTTAAGGAACTTCTGACACAGGGAATATCAAAGAATTGGATTAATCTTAATATATTTTCAACAGAACAGTATACAAGTCTTCAGGAGTCATATGATGCTCTAGTGGATTATATAGATACATACTTAAGAGCTGATACATCTTTTTATAAAAAAATGTACAAGTATATGGTTAATGAAGGAAGTGTAACAGGAAGACAGATATGTATGCTGCTTTATGAGCAGGGTGTTCTTGATATGAATGCAGATGATTCAAGATATTCATCATTACAGTCGGGAAGTCTTGGAGCATATGAATTTATGACGTATGCTATAACTAATAAAGTTATAACACCAGCACAGCTTGCATTACAGCCATGTTCAGCATCAGCTGTAGTTACCGACCCGCGTAATGGTGATATTCTGGCAATGGTTTCATATCCTAGCTATGATAATAATAAACTATCTGGAACAGTTGATTCCAAGTATTTTAACAGCCTTATTAATGATAAGGCAGCACCTATGATCAATAGGGCAACTCAGTCGTTTACAGCACCAGGTTCAACATATAAGCCTTGTACTACTATTGCTGGTTTGGATACAGGAACGATATCATCAGGAACCACATTCTATTGCTCTGGTTCATTTGATAAGGTTACACCAGCTCCTAAATGCTGGAGATTATCTGGTCATGGTGGAGAAGTTGCGGCAACCGCCATAAGGGATTCATGTAATGTCTTTTTCTATAATGTTGGATATAATCTAGCCTGCAGGAAGGATGGGACTTATAACAGTACTTATGGTACAAGCACTTTACAGAAGTATTCAGATTTGTTAGGATTATCTACTAAGGCAGGCGTTGAGATTGAAGAGAATTCCCCTCAGGCTTCTAATACTAACTCGATTGCTTCTGCTATAGGTCAGGGTAATCATAAGTACAGTACATTGAATCTTGCAAGATATGTTACAACCATTGCAACATCAGGTACATGTTATAATCTTACACTTATAGATAAAATAACAGATTCAGATGGCAACCTTATAAGGGAAAATCATGCCGAGGTTGATCATCAGGTTGAACTTAGCAGTAATATATGGGATACTGTGCATGAGGGTATGATGCTTGCTGGTAATTCTTATTCAATTGTATCAAAGCTTGGATTAAAGATAGCAGCAAAGTCAGGTACAGCTCAGGAAAATACTAAAGAACCAGACCATTCTTTACTGGTTACATATTCACCATATGATAATCCTGAGATATGTGTTTCTGTTTGTATACAGCATGGATATGGCTCTACAACATCTATGGATTTGACAGCTGACATATATAAGATATTTTATGGTCTGGACTAATTTATAAAATAAGGGGTGAAACAATTGGATAATTCAGTAGTAATAAAAGGCAATAAGAACGGCATTGCAGTTAAACTCGATGCAAATGTAGATTTTGATGAACTTAAAAATATGGTAAAAGAAAAATTCATAGCATCTGCTAAATTCTTTAATAATGCTGCTCTTGCACTATCACTTGAAGGACGAGAATTATCAGATACACAGGAAAAAGA
>JBNMGS010000386.1:0-2428 GCA_050872365.1 Lachnospira sp. | reverse complement strand
TCCAATAACTCATCTTTAGAAAGTAATGAAGCTGTTACACAGAATAACATATCACTGATAAAAAGACAAGTCGCAGCTAACAGACAGAATATATCATCAGCTGTTAATGCCAGTAAAACATCAAGACTTACGCTTAGCTATGATGATTACAAATATGTTATTAATACATATAAGGCAATATTATCAATGTTGTTTCAGGTATCTGCTAATAATGATAATACTGGTTTTTCATCGTTGTCAGGTTTATCATCAGGCTTGAATGTGTCTGCATATTCATCAGATAATAATACAATTATGAATTACTATAAGAATGGATTATCTGGTACAGGCAGGAATGTCCTTAATAAGCTTGGGATGAATAGAAATACAATAGTATGATTGTGAAAGAGAGGGAGAGATTATGAGTAATAGAATTAAAGTTACATTATATAACAAGACATTTAAAGAGATAGATATGAGCGATTTTTCAGTTATACCAGAGGAACTGTTTGCTAACAGGGATGATATAGTGGAAGTGGTTCTTCCTGAGGGCGTTAAAGAGATAAGTGCTAATGCTTTTGAAAACTGCCAGAGACTTGAAAAGATTGTTTTTCCATCAACTCTTGAGAAGATAGGGGAAGAGGCTTTTATTAATTGTGTTAACCTTAAAGAAGCAGATTATGGAAAGAATGTTAAGATTGCACCTACTTCATTTTCCGGATGCAGGAATCTGTAGTATTCGTCATCGGTTATAATGAGTATAGTTTATTAAAAAGTGTTTATAAGGATATCTGCTTGTATGCAGAACTGCTGAATAATGTTGTTTAATGGGAATGCCTTGTATATTGTGGGGCATTCTCTTTGTTTTTGCAGGTATACAGTATAATACTTGACGAAAAAGTCTATCTAATATACAATTCAACGTGGATAAATGTATGTTGAGACTTATAGAAAGCTAGTTGCATCAACATATATTAAGATGTACTTATATATGCGCTAATACGCAGAACGGAGAGAGCAAAATGAGTAAGAAAAAGACATTTGTAACATTAGAACAGCTTAAGGAGATTGATAAGACATATCCTACACCTTATCATTTGTATGATGAAAAGGGTATCAGGGATAATGCAAGAAAACTTAAGGAAGCATTTGCATGGAATAAAGGATATAGAGAATATTTTGCTGTTAAGGCAACACCTAATCCATACATATTAAATATATTAAAGGAATTCGGCTGTGGTGTTGACTGCGCATCTGAAACAGAACTTATGATGGCATATGCACTTGATTATAAGCCGGGTGAAATAATGTTTTCATCTAATGATACACCGGCAGAAGAGTATGCTTATGCTAACAAGATTGGTGCTACTATTAATCTTGATGATATAACACATATTGATTTTCTTGATAAGATTCTTGATGGTAAATTCCCTGAAACTATGAGCTGCAGATATAATCCAGGTGGATATTTCCAGCTTGGTACATCAATTATGGACAATCCCGGAGATGCTAAGTATGGTATGACACATGACCAGATTATAGAGGCTTTCAAGATATTAAAGAGCAAGGGTGTAAAACATTTTGGTATACATTCTTTCCTTGCAAGTAATACAGTATCTAACGAATACTATCCAACACTTGCTAAGATTCTTTTTGAACTTGCTGTAGAGTTAAGAGATAAGACAGGTGCAGATATTAAGTTTATTAATCTTTCAGGCGGAGTTGGTGTAGCGTATAAGCCAGAGCAGACACCTAACGATATCTCTGTTATTGGTGAGGGTGTCCATAAGGTATACGATGAAATACTTACACCAGCAGGCATGGGAGATGTTGCTATATATACAGAACTTGGTAGATTCATGCTTGCACCATATGGCTGTCTTGTTACAAAGGCTATTCACGAAAAGCATATATACAAGGAATATATTGGTGTTGATGCATGCGCAGCTAATCTTATGAGACCGGCTATATACGGTGCTTATCATCATATTACAGTTGCAGGAAAAGAGGATGCACCTTGTGATCACAAGTATGATGTAACAGGTTCACTTTGTGAGAACAGTGACAAGTTTGCAATAGACAGAATGTTGCCAAAGATAGATATGGGTGACTATCTTATTATTCATGACACAGGTGCACATGGATTTTCGATGGGTTACCAGTATAATGGAAAGTTAAGATCAGCAGAGCTTCTTCTTAAGGAAAATGGTGATGTACAGATGATAAGAAGAGCAGAAACACCTAAGGATTATTTTGCAACTTTTGATTTCTGTGACGCATTAGATAAATTAAATTTAAAATAATACGCCAGCAGGCAGAATGAGGATTGTTATGAAAGACTTGAATTATATTTCGCAGGAAATATTAAAAGGGCGAAATTTAAAAGAAAATCTTAATAAATATGCTACAGGTATGGCATCTTTATATAACGGCCTTGCATATATAAAGC
>JBNMGS010000385.1:0-2430 GCA_050872365.1 Lachnospira sp. | reverse complement strand
TTGCAAGACTTCAAAGTGCAGTAATCGCATATGCCCGTGACTTTATGATTAACAGAGGTTTCACATACTGCGTACCGCCTTTTATGATTAGAAGCAATGTTGTTACAGGTGTTATGAGCTTTGCCGAGATGGATTCAATGATGTACAAGATTGAAGGTGAAGACCTTTACCTTATCGGTACAAGTGAACATTCAATGATTGGTAAGTTTATTGATACAATCACACCGGAAGAAGAACTTCCAAAGACACTTACAAGTTATTCACCATGCTTTAGAAAAGAAAAGGGAGCACACGGTATAGAAGAAAGAGGCGTTTACAGAATTCACCAGTTTGAAAAGCAGGAAATGATAGTTGTATGTAAGCCAGAGGACAGCAAAATGTGGTTTGATAAGCTTTGGAAGAACACAGTAGACCTTTTCCGTTCTCTTGATATTCCTGTTAGAACACTTGAATGCTGCTCAGGAGACCTTGCAGACCTTAAGGTAAGGTCTATCGATGTAGAGGCATGGTCACCAAGACAGAAGAAGTACTTTGAAGTAGGTTCATGCTCTAACTTAGGAGATGCACAGGCAAGAAGATTAAAGATAAGAGTACAGGGTCCGGATAAGAACAAGTACTTTGCACATACACTTAACAACACATGTGTTGCACCTCCAAGAATGTTAATCGCATTTTTAGAGAACAATCTTCAGGCAGATGGAAGCGTTAAAATTCCTAAGGCTCTTCAGCCATATATGGGCGGAAAGACAGAGCTTAGCAAGTAAGTTCATTTAAACAGAATATTCATATTAATATACCGTGCCAGTATTTAGTAGCTATTTATATCAAAAGGTTATTAAATTCTGACACGGTTATTTGATATATGGACGGATTTGTGTTATCTTTATAAATATATAAAAAGCTATTACATTTATAGCGTTAAATGTGTTCGTAAGATATGTAATGGGGAACAGTTGAGTGTACGATTTATTCGTGTTGTTATATTATGTAGCTCGTAAGCTGGAATGGAGTATGTATGAAACAGGTCAAGGTAAAAAATCTTAAGGGTAATGAGATAGTAGCCCTTCCTATAGTGACAGATAGCGGAACAGTGCTTATACATGCTGATGTCGAATTAAAGCCAGAGCTTATAAACAGAGTGATTCGTTTAGGGATAAAGAGTCTTTTTATAAAGGATTATCCGGAAGAGGTAATCAGTAAGGATGATTACAGGCACATTGTTATAGGTTCAGAGGAATTTTTTGATACAGATAATACAGAAGAATATGATGAAAATGTTGATGGTGAGTCAGGTCAGGATATAGAAAAAGAGCAGACATATATGCCAGATGATGCAGTTAATATCAGAGTGAAAAATGCTGCTGCTGATAGCAGGAGGGTGTCTGTTGATAATAGTGGCATTGCAGACTATGGGGATAGTGTGGTCTATGGAAGCGATTTTATGTCTCACAAGCAGTCAGACAGTTATATGGAAGACCACCACATTTACAAGGTTGAAGAAACGGCAAGTAATTCAAGAGTTATTATGAAAAATGTGCTGGAAAAACACATTTACAAGCATAATAATGACCTTAAAGTGCTTGGAAAAGAGGCGGAGAAGATTATTGAATCGGTTATAGAGGAGCCAGAGGTTATCACGAATATAACCGAGATGAGAAATCTTTCTACAGATATGTATACACATTGTATTAACGTGTGTGCGCTTTCAACAATTATGGCGCTCAGGCTGAAAATGAGTGAGCGACAGGTGCGTAATATATCGATAGGTGCGATACTTCACGATATAGGACTCCGCTATATCAAGGTGCCTTATATGAATACCAATGAGACGTATATGAATACAAAGGATGCGCTGGAATACAAGAAACATACTATATTTGGGTACAGCTCTCTTCAGGATGAGGACTGGATTCCTGACATAGCAAAGGAGATTATTTTGCTGCACCATGAAAGAATAGATGGAAAGGGATATCCGTTCCAGCATAAGGGCGAAAAGATAAAGACAGAGGTAAAGCTTGTATCTTTGTGTGATGATTTTGACAGCCTTATAAGTGGCGTTGGCAGCCTGAAGCTTAAGATATATGAGGCTATAGAGTACATAAAGGCTAATCAGGGAATAAAGTATGATGCAATGATGACAGATAAGCTTCTTGAGTCAGTTGCTGTATATCCTGTTGGTATAAAGGTTATAACAAGTGAGGGCGAGTCAGGCGTTGTTGTAAGGCAAAATCATAAGTTTACAGACAGACCGGTTATTAAGATGTTAAAGCACGCAGACGGTTCAGAGTATGAGGATAATGTAGAAAAAGACCTTATGAAGTATCTCACAGTATTTATTATTGATACCGAATAGGTGCAGAGTTTAAGATAATAAGAAATATATTTAGAAGGATAATTATGAATTTATATATAAGGGCTATAGGATTTCAG
>JBNMGS010000384.1:0-2439 GCA_050872365.1 Lachnospira sp. | reverse complement strand
TCAAAGTTCACAGTCTTTCCGCCTGCAAGTGATGTAAGAATAGCTATCTTTCTGCATGCATCGTATCCTTCAACATCCGCCTCAGGATTACGCTCTGCATATCCAAGCTCCTGCGCTTCCTTTAATACTTCCTGATATGAACTTCCCTCATTGCTCATCTTTGTGAGAATGTAGTTAGTTGTTCCGTTCATAATACCTGTAATCTTAGTAATCTCATCTGCTGTAAGAGCCTGATTGAGTGGTCTGATAATAGGAATTCCGCCGCCTACAGATGCCTCAAACATAAAGTTTAAGCTGCGCTCCTTTGCCATAGCAAGAAGCTCTGCTCCGTGTGCTGCAACAAGTGCCTTGTTAGAAGTACATACACTCTTTCCTGCTTCAAGCGCTCTTTTAACAAATGTAAATGCCGGTTCAACACCGCCCATAACCTCAACAACTACATCTATTTCATCATCATTTATAATAAGGTCTATATCGTGTACTATCTTTTCCTGAATAGGGTCACCCGGAAAATCTCTTAAGTCTAATACACTCTTAACTTCTATAGACTCACCTGCTTTTTTTAATATCGAATCTGCGTTAGTGTTAAGTATCTCAACAACGCCAGAACCGACAGTTCCATAACCTAATACTGCTACTTTTGCCATATTATCCTCCATGTATTTTATTATCAGGATGTATACAGACTGCTGAATTACGCCACAATCAATAACATCCACAACTCACATCATATTATAACGATGCATCACTGCTTAATATCTTTAAGTATCTTACTCCCAAAAGCTTCTCTATCTCTTCTATCATCATTGATGCATCACCGGTGGTTGGAAGTATCTCAACACTTAATGTAAGTGATGCAATACCATTTACGGGAATAGTCTGATGAATAGTAAGTATATTGGCCTTGAATTCAGCTACCTTATTAAGCACAACCGATAAAAGTCCCGGCTCATCATCCATTGACAGTACAAATGTAATCGTCTTGCCCTTGGAATTATCCCTGAACGGAAATATATCATCCTTATATTTATAATATGAGCTTCTGCTTATACCAACTTTTTCTGTTGCATCGGCTATAGATATATTCTTATTCTCTATAAGCCTGTTTGCTTCTGCTACCTTTAAAAGCACCTCTGGCAGTGCTTTCTGCTTAACAACATAATATTTAACATTATCTTTCATTCTATTATGCCTTTCCGGACACTTAATATAACCAGGTATATGTTCAAGTCTTTTGTGTATTCCACAGAAAGACAGTTGTACTCGGTACAAAGAATGGTAGCACATATCTGATATAAAAGCAAGTTATTTTCTACGCATATAATAGGCAATATTATGTCGGGAAAAAGTACTGAAATATGTAAATATATAAGCAGCAATATAGCACTATATACATATATTGAGGAAACTACAACTAAGAGTATCTTAGAAAATTTAACATCCACCTGATACTTTCATCATAATAATAAAGAAAAACCCCCGCACAACGGGAGAGGAATGCGGGGGTTCATATATAAAAACAATGCCTCAATGCACTGTCTTTATCATATTTAATTATCGGAGCCTTTCGCTCTGTATCTAATACTACATCAATCTATGCCACAACGTAAATAGTGCTTTAGTACTATAAAATCATATTAATTCCTTTCGCGGTCGAAAACGCTGGCTAAATATCTCATAGCATTAAGATGATCCCAGTTCAACTGTCCCTTCTTCATACGCCACTTCCAGTTATTTCCAAAGCTTGAAGGGAAGTTCATACGTGCTGCATTGTCAAGCTTTAATATATCCTGCACTGCAAATATAGTAATAACGGCAACACTTGAGTAAGCTGCCCTGAATACCATATCAACCATGCGGTACTTATCCCTTGTATCAAGATAATCATAGGCAAAACCTAATTCGCCGTCATTTCTTTCGTTAAAGAAACCAAGAAGTGTTTCGTTGTCGTGGGTTCCGCCATAACATATGCAGTTACGTGTGTAGTTATATGGAAGGTGAGGATTTTTCCTGTCACCACCGAAAGCAAACTCAAGCACCTTCATACCCGGATAATTATTGTGTTCAAGCACCTGCTCAACCTCAGGAATACTTACCCCGAGGTCTTCTGCTATAATCTTCTTATCACCAATAGACTCATTGATTGCATCTAAAAGCTTCTGACCCGGTCCCTGTTCATATGAGCCCTGTCTTGCATCCGGCATATCGTATGGAATGGTGTAATACTTTATAATTCCAAGGAAATGGTCTATTCTTATAACATCATATAATCTGGCAGAGTTTTTCATACGCTTTCTCCACCATAAGAAGCCATTGGCCTCCATCTTATCCCAGTCATACAGAGGGTTGCCCCACTTCTGACCCTTATCTGAAAATGCATCTGGTGGAACACCTGCAACCTTTACCGGTGTAAGGTTCTCATCAAGCTGGAATTCATCC
>JBNMGS010000383.1:0-2455 GCA_050872365.1 Lachnospira sp. | reverse complement strand
TTAATGGCGAATACGCTCGTATGGTTAAGATTCATCAGAAGTAATTATAATGTCATAGGTGTAATCATGTTTATATAAAAAAACAAGAATTTAATGGAAATGTGTGCTTTGTTATAGTATAGTAATAAAGTACACTTTTATTATATAGTATCGTGAAAGTTATTAAATCAGATGCAGCGACAGTGTGGTATGTTATCATGTAAGATATGGATAATTGGCTGCGTATTAATGACAGAATGGAGATTGTTATCATGGAAATGTGGGATATATATGATGCCGATAAGAAAAAGACAGGCAGACTTATGAAAAGAAATGACTGGTGCCTTAAGGATGGAGAATATCATCTTACGGTGCTTGGCGTTATCAAAAGACCAGATGGAAAGTTTCTTATAACACAGAGAGTTATGACTAAGGCATGGGCACCAGGCTGGTGGGAAGTATCTGGAGGTGCTGCACAGGCTGGTGAAGAGTCGGCAGAGGCAGTAAGAAGAGAGGTCCTTGAAGAAACCGGCATAGATGTATCAGATGCTGAAGGTGGATACGTATTTACATATAAAAGAGAGAATCCTGGTGAGGGAGATAACTATTTCGTAGATGTATACAAGTTCATTAAAGATGTTAAGGATGAAGATGTACATGTGCAGACAGAAGAAGCTCTTGGATATAGATTTGTTACTAAAGAGGAGATAGAACAGATAGCGGACAAGGGGGAGTTCCTGCATTATGACAGTATAAAGCAGGTATTTGTAGATTAATATATTAAGTCATAAAGAATGACAGATTTATATATTTACTATTGTAATATTTTTGCTATCTGAATAAGTTAATATGTGAATAAGTATATTTGGAGATGTAAGCATGAATATAAATAATGTTGAGGGGAATGAAAAATATATAGTTAATGCATATGAAGCGGACGCTAACAGATATTCTATCAAGTGTCAGTTCCTCACAATGATATTTCCTTTTATCACATGGATTCTGAATTGCGCAGGTGTATTTACAGTAGAAAAAAAGCTTATGTTTATGAGCCTTTTGTTATCTTTTATTGTAACGGTGCTTACTGTTATTATATGCACAGCATTCGGCATGGATAACAGGTTTACAAAGTATTTTGCAATGGCTGGAATTGTTATTGCTATATTTGTACAGTCATCGCTGCTTACTTATCATATGTATCTTCTTATAGTATTGCCTGTTATATATTCATTGCAGTATGGGCAGAGAAAAATGGTCTATTACACGTATATACTAAGTGTGATAGGGCTTGCTGTATCTGTGTATATCGGCTATTATGATGGCTTGTGCGATGCCAACATGGTTGTACTTACAAGAGGAACAATAAAAGATTATGTCGATGCAAGCGGAACTATGTTTAATTCCATGCCGGTTAATGATAACCCAGCATTTAAGCTATTACTTTATTTTATATTACCAAGGTCTATGCTGCTTTTTGCTGTAGTTCTTATGGTTGTGCATATATCGGATACTATAGCGTATAAAGCTGTGAACGAAGAACATCTTAAACATATGTCAGAGACAGATGATATGACAGGAGTTTACAACAGGAATAAATATCTTGATATGATAAGAGATTACTATCCACATGTACCAGAAATTTCTGTTATATTCTGGGATGTCAATGGCCTTAAGCATACGAATGATAAGCTGGGACATGAAAGTGGTGATGTCCTCATAAAAGGGATAGCTTCATCTATAATAAGAGCAGTAGATAATGCTGGAATGATATATAGAATAGGTGGAGACGAATTCGTTGCAATACTCGAAAGCAATAATGATGATAAGGTTGAGGGTATTATAGCAAGATATCACAGCATTATTAATAAGAAAAATGAAAACCGTTATGATGGTATAGAGATATCAGCTTCTGTAGGTAAGGCATACGGTGAGGGAAGAAATATTGAAGACGTTGTAAAAAAGGCAGACACCAATATGTATATCCAAAAGAAGAAATATAAAAAAGCAAGAGAATAATTTGCGTTAAAAAAGCACTGAAGGAAAGAAGAATCTTCCAATCAGTGCTTTTTTATAGTATATTGTTATTAAATGATGTAAGGAGTGCGTGAATTGCATAGCAATGTAGCAATCCTGATACATCAGTGAGTGGAAAATTCACTTTTGACACTCACATCATTAAATAAATTTATATAATTATATTGGCATAGAACTTTTGAATCAATATCATAAATATAATAGTAAAAAGAACAGGAGATTACATATGCTTAAGTATTTAAAAAAATATTGGCTATTTACGATACTTGCGCCTCTTTTTATGATTGGAGAGGTCAGTATGGATCTTATACAGCCAAGGCTTATGAGCCGCATAATAGATGAAGGGGTGCTTGGCATTAACAGTGGTGGAGTTGGAAGTCTTGATATGGTCCTTGGCACAGGCATCAGGATGGTGCTTTTGGTAGCTGTAGGAGGTTTATGT
>JBNMGS010000382.1:0-2469 GCA_050872365.1 Lachnospira sp. | reverse complement strand
TTCCACCTGTCAAAGATGCTAAAAACGCATAAGCAACATATTTAAATGCAATTGTTCCTTTACCATAACCCAGTGCCTTATATGTTCCTATAAGCCCCCTGTCCTCTTCAACCATACGTGTCATTGTTGTAAGACATACAAGACCTGCTACTATTATAAAAAAGAGAGGAAATACCGTTGCAATAGCCTTCATTCTGTCTGCGCTGGATTCATAATCCCTGAATGAGTATGATGATTCTCTTGTAAGTGCATACCATTCCCACGAATCACTATCCGCAAGCGTTTCATTCATTTTCTTGTCATACTCAGTATTTACTGCATCAAAATCAAACTGTGCAACAGCTTTCTGGTAAGCCGGTTCTATATAAGGTGCTATAAGTGTTGATACATCCATTCCCGGATAATATTGCTCATATTGTTTCGTAATAGAATCTACAACATTCTCCCTTATTGCTGCCAACAGCTCTTCTTTCTTATCTGCTTTTGCCTTTGTGTATTCATCGGTTATTTCCTGTTTTCTAAGTTTTAACCTGCTATCTGATATATTTTTTATATCGTCTGCATATTTATCCATGAGATTCTTATATTCTTCCGAATAAGTATCCATATCTTTTGCACCATCAATAACAGTATAACACTCTGTATAATAACTACTCTTGAATTCATCATCACCAACATATATGCAATAACTGATATGTCCATTACCAATTCCAGATGAACCAAGATCATAAGACACATAACATGGTGAATATACAATACCAACCACTGTATACTCTGTGTCATTAAATATATCACTGATATCTTCATCTGTTCCTGACTTAAATGTTATAGTATCTCCGACATTCATAGCCTTTCGTGTATCCTCATACTTGACAACACACTCCTTATCATTCTGTGGCAGACGGCCTTCCTTTATCCTTAACTGATTAATATAATTATCATCTGTTGATGACTTACCAACCGGCATACCCGATACATGTGCAACATTTTCCTTGCCATCATAATTCACAAGTACATCCTGTGTGTTACTTCCATATGCTGCTTTTACTCCAGGCACATTTCTTATTGCCTCAACATCATTTTCATTAAATCCTATTGATGATAATACCTTTATATCGTACATATTATATTCATCATAATAAGAATCAGATGAATGCTTCATATCTCCAGATGATGCCGTAATGCCAGCAAAAAAAGCCACACCTATAGCCACTATAGCCATAATGGCCATGAATCTGCCGAGTGAACTTTTTATCTTTCTGATAAAATCCTTTAAAACTGACTTTCCCATCGTATATATCTGCCTTTCTATTTATTACCACTCTATCTGTTCTACCGGAAGTGGAGTTTCATTAACAGTCACACTGTCAACTACACCATTCTTAACCTTTATAACCTTATCACCCATAGCTGTAAGCGCAAGATTATGTGTTATAACAACAACTGTGACACCATGCTTCCTACAAGTATCCTGAAGCAGCTTTAGTATCTGTTTGCCAGTGTTATAATCAAGCGCTCCTGTTGGTTCATCACATAAAAGCAGCTTTGGATTTTTTGCTAACGCTCTTGCTATCGCGACCCTTTGCTGTTCCCCACCTGATAGCTGCGATGGGAAATTAGAGCTTCTGTCTTTAAGTCCAACAGCTTCAATAACTTCATCAATATCAAGAGGATTCTTACATATCTGAGTTGCAAGTTCTACATTTTCTCTTACAGTAAGATTCTGCACAAGATTATAAAACTGAAAAACAAAGCCTATATCATATCTTCTATATGTAGTAAGTCTCTTTGCACTGAATTTTGAAATATTTTCATCATCAACAATTATCTTGCCAGTTGTAGCCGTATCCATTCCACCCATAAGATTAAGTATAGTGCTTTTTCCTGCACCGCTTGCGCCGGCTATAACAGCGAACTCTCCTTTATCTATACTAAAACTTGCACCATTGAGTGCCTTTATCTTAACATCACCCATTTTATATATTTTCTTTACATTATCAAACTCTATGTAGCTCATATATACCTCTTCATTCTCTCATTATTAATTAGTCCTGAATACACTGCAAGTATCATGTTATAAAATCCATCATGATGACATAAACATATTTACTTTTGAACCTTACATCAACTAAAAAGCTTATTATTCAAAATTAACATTCTCCTACATGCATCCCTGTATAAACATATATTACTATGATTTTAGCATAATAGCAAAACAAATGTATATATATATTTTAAAGTTTATAATCGGAGGCTTACTTTGAAAAACATAAAAATTATATTAACGGAATTTCTGATAATTACAATTATATGGCAGAGTATAGCATATTCATTTGACATAACACACATAACTATTACACACGCTTCCGATATTAATAACATATCGTCATGGTATAATCAGAATGAAATTACATCTGTAGCAGATAAAAAAAATTCACAAAACAATTTACCATTACACGCCCGCTTTGC
>JBNMGS010000381.1:0-2473 GCA_050872365.1 Lachnospira sp. | reverse complement strand
TTGATTCTTGGCATCCGCAAACTGCCCCATTGCTATTGTATCCTGTATAAATCTGGTCTTTCCACTGTCAAGCTGACCATTTATTAAAAATATCGGAATCTGATAATCCTCTTCCTGTGCCATATTTTACCTCATTTCTGCGTACTTTCTTGTTTTACAAGCTTGTGTTTAGCGCGCTCAAACACAAACTTTGAATATATAAAATTTAATTTTATACTAATCCTAAAAATGCAGTCCATGTCATTATGTGCAAAACATGGACTGCACCTTAATACCTGCTGTAATCCAGGGCTTAATATAATCCCTGAATATTTTATACACTTTTATATGTCCGATTTATTCAATAAAATAGTAATTAAGCATTGAATAACTCTTTAAGAGCATCTTCTTTAAGCTTTGAACCTATAACACAGATTCTGCCTGTAATTTCTGGTTCACCATCACGAATTTCATATTCTTCTGGTACAAGGTCGAAGAACATCCACTTGCCATCTGGTGTAGGGAGCATACCCTTCGCTCTTAATATATCACCATAATCATCTGTTTCTGAAAGCTTTCTAAGTATCTCTGAAAGTGTTTCCTTATCATACTTATTAGGAGTCTCTACACCCCAGCTTGTAAATACTTCGTCGGCATGATGATGTCCATGATGATGATCATGTCCACAGCCACATCCTTCATCATGGTTATGATGATGATCATGGTCATGTCCACAGCCACACTCTTCATCATGGTCATGATGGTGTTCATGCTCATGATCGTGGTCATGTCCACAGCCACACTCCTCATCATGGTCATGATGGTGTTCATGCTCATGATCGTGATCATGTCCACAACAACATTCATCATCATGATGATGATGTTCATGCTCTTCTGCCACCTTAGCTGCTGCCTCTGCAAGCATCTCTAACTCAAGGTTGGTAACATTCTCCATTGCATCAAGGATCTGCTTACCATTAATATCATCCCAAGGAGTTGTGATAATATGCGCATCTTTGTTAAGTGATCTGATAAGCTCTATATCTGTCTTTAACTTAGCCTCTGAAACATTCTGTGTTCTACTAAGAATAATAGTTCCTGCATGCTCAATCTGGTTATTGAAAAACTCACCAAAGTTCTTCATATATACCTTTACCTTAGATGCATCTGCTACTGTAGATGCACTGTTTAATCTGATTTCATTCTCTATATGAAGATCCTTAACTGCCTTTATAACATCTGAAAGCTTGCCAACACCTGATGGCTCAATAATAATTCTGTCCGGATGATACTTCTCAACTACTTCTTTAAGTGATGTACCAAAATCACCTACTAAAGAACAACATATGCATCCTGAATTCATTTCTCTTATCTCAACACCAGATTCCTTTAAGAATCCACCATCTATACCAATTTCACCAAACTCATTCTCAATAAGAACTACCTGTTCTCCTGCAAGTGCTTCCTTTAAAAGCTTAGCTATAAGAGTTGTCTTTCCAGCTCCCAAGAATCCTGAAATAATATCTACTTTTGTCATCTCATTATCCTCCATTATATCCTTACTGTATATAATCTCCTGTTTTCTGTCTTTTACACAGAAACCTTCTAACATCCGACTGCAACATCATAATAGTACTTTCTTAATATGTCTATTACATTTGCCCCGCCTAACTTTTATTATACGCTTGTTGTCAATACCCCTGCGTGGCTGCTATACAATATTAATAATTTTTATCATTATTTTATACTTTTACAGTTTCTGTTATTTTAAAATGTGAGTGTCAAAAGTAAATTTTGCCACTCACTGATGTATCAGGATTTGCTACATTGCTATGCAATTCATGCAATCCTTAAACACCTCAAACTTTCATAAAATGCTGTATTCACGACATTTTATTCCGTTTTCGGTGTTTACTATAAATCACCTCTTGAAACCCTTATCTCATCTGCCAGCTCACTTATCTTTCTTAATCTGTGGTTAACACCTGATTTACCAACCGGAGGATCAAGAAGTTCTCCTATATCCTTAAGATTCATATCCTGATGTTCAAGACGTATCTTGGCCACCTGGTAAAGTCCTTCTTTAAGGCTTGAAAGACCGACTGTATCTCTTATATATTCAATATCTCTTGTCTGCTTGACTGCCGCCGATATTGTCTTATTAAGATTGGCAGTTTCACAGTTCACCTTTCTATTAACATCATTTCTCATCTCTTTAAGAATCATTACATTATACAGATCCATCTGTGAAACATATGCCCCCATTAGATTAAGAACATCTGTTATATTACTGCCTTCTTTCATATAAACTATATAATTATTCTTACGTTGTGTAACCTTTGCATCAAGATTAAAAAAACACAGCATATCTTTAATACATTCCGCATCTTCTTCATAATCACACACTATTTCATAATGATAAAACTTGTTTGGATCACTTATAGAACCAGCCGCTATAAAAGCTCCTCTTATAAATGCTTTCTTACAGCAGTCC
>JBNMGS010000380.1:0-2494 GCA_050872365.1 Lachnospira sp. | reverse complement strand
GGTAGAAAGTCTTGAGGAAGCTATCCCTAAGCTTGATATTCTTTATATGACACGAGTTCAAAGAGAACGTTTCTTCTCGGAAGATGAATATCTGCGTATGAAAGATTTCTATGTGTTAGATGCCGCCAAGATGGCTCTTGCCAAGGATGATATGTATGTACTTCATCCACTCCCACGAGTTAATGAAATATCTGTCGAAGTTGATGATGACCCAAGAGCTGCTTATTTCAAGCAGGCACAGTTTGGAGTATATGTGCGTATGGCACTTATTATGACCCTTCTTGGGCTTAACTAAGATTATTGTATACTATATGATTAATTTTATCTGAGTTCTGATATTATACTTATAGAACTTTAGGCAACAAAATAATGAAATAATGTGAAAATAGATTTTTCACACGAAAGATTTGTGTCTGTGCGCACTTGACACAAACTTGTTATGCGCAAAAAATGTGTGCAGAAATGAGGATTATTATGTTAAATGTAGGACAACTTAACGAAGGATTCGTATTAGACCATATTGAAGCTGGAAAGGCTATGGATATATATAACAACTTAGGTCTTGGCAAACTTGACTGCCAGGTTGCTATTATCAAGAATGCCAGAAGCAGTAAAATGGGAAGAAAGGATATCATCAAAATAGAAGGTGGTCTTGACCTTGTAGACCTTGATGCTATTGGATTCATAGATCATAACATAACTGTCAGCATTATAAAGAATGGAGAGATTGTCGAAAAGAAAACTCTTTCCCTTCCTAAGCAGATAACTAATGTTATCAAATGTAAAAACCCAAGATGTATTACTTCTATAGAACAGGAGCTTGACCAGGTATTCATACTTGCAGACCCTGAAAAACAGGTATACAGATGTAAGTATTGTGAAGAGAAATACACTGGTAAATAGATGTATAACCATAAACATATGATAAACAGATGTATAGCTATGAACATATGATAAGCAGATATATTACTATGAACATATGATAAAAAGATGTATAGCCATGAACATATGATAAACAGATATATAACTATAAAAAATGCAGCAGATAACTTAAACATGAGTTATCTGCTGCATTTTTACATATATTCTGTATTACATTCGTATATATTATTCTGTAAGCTGTACTTGTCTGTATTATCTACGTTTGCCAATACCTGCCTGCATTTGTCTACGTTATATATTCGTTATATATTATCTATAAGCCTGAAGAGTAGGTGTCTTAACTATTTCAAGAGGTTCTGTAGCATATGTTGATGTTGTCACCTTATATGTGATTTCTATTGTCTTTCCAGGTGCCAACATGTAACCTAAGCTGTATGCAACTTCCAGTCCTTCATATTCAGAATATTTCATATTAATATTTCTATTAACTTCAACATCGCTTATTGAACCATCCATAGGTGCAAACAGATGAATCTGGCATTCCATATTGCCGTTATAGTTACCAAGAATATAGCTACCAGCCCTATACATATCACTGTTTGTAAGACCATTTGTTATATCTACCTTTATATCGTATGTTGTACTGCCATCTGAATTATCTGTCTGATCAAGTATTTCAGTATCCAGGTCTACAAACCATCCAAGCTTGCATCCATTAGCAACACTATAGAATATTCCTGCTTCTGGCTTTGTTGAATCAAAATTAAGAGCTCCTGAACATCCGGCCTTTCTTACATATTCCTGTGCTGTATCATCTTTCATCCACATCATGATAGTTCTGTCTTTACCACCATCAGTGAATATCTTTGTATACTGTGCTATTCTGTTAGTATCAAAATCACTAACAAGCTTTTCCATTACAACCTTTGCTGTTTCAGCAAACAATCCATCTACGAAGTCATTACCTTTATCTGTACTAATACTGCTCTTATCACTTAAATATCTGTAATAAAGTTCTTTCTGTAACACTTCTGTAGCATTATCACCATTAAGCTCCGTACCATCAGATAGTGTTACTGAGCCTATATATTGAAGAAGATTCTGGATAATAGCAGGTGTAAGTGATACAACACCATCAACATCTACGTTATTCTTATCTTCATACGTATATGCCCATACTTCAGCAACTCTCTCAAAATCAGGATTATAACCTGCATCTCTGGCGAATCTTACCCAGTCACTATAAAGCTCATATTCTTCTGCTGAAATATCCGCTCTGTCTGATGGGTAATCATCTAGCACATCATACACTGTCTTAAAGTCTTCAATTGAAAGTACTCCGTCTTCTATCCTGATAGTACCCATAGAACCTGGGAAACCACCGGCGGCTCTTATCTCAGCTGTATTCTGGGCAACAAGAAGATACAACTTATCCTCTCCATGTCCTAAGAATTCTCTGCAAAGTGGAAGATATTCATTGTTATCCTTATATGCCTGTGTAAGCTCTGTGAGTTTCTGAGCATATTCATTTATCATATCAGCTTTACCAGCTGGAAGTTTAACTTTCTTAAGTTTCAATGATAAATCATCTAATTTGGGAACTATATCCTCC
>JBNMGS010000379.1:0-2530 GCA_050872365.1 Lachnospira sp. | reverse complement strand
TAGCTTAATGGATATAAAAGAATTCAGAAGTGATACAAGCAGGGTAAAAGCTAAAGAGGTACAATACCCGGATGATGCAAAAGAAAAAGCTGTTACTTACAGGATATATATTGTTATAGGCCTTATAGTGGTTGTTATAGCTGCGGCTATAGCAGGATTTATATATGCCAACAGATTTGATATAAAAGAATATATAAAGCCTGTGTATACAGGAGCAAATGGTTATGCTTCAGTTACTTTTGTTATTGATGAGGAAGGATTATCTGCCAGGTTATCAGGAAAGAATCCTGACAGCGATAAACAGTATTATGTACGTAAATTCATAGAATCACTTTCTGCGCATGCAGATGCATCAGATATAAAGAATGGAGATGTGATTAATGTAGTTATAGATTATAACCAGTCGTATGCTGACAATGTGAAGGCTGATATACCACATAATGAATATACATATAAGGCTAAAGGCATAACAGATGGAGCCGTGGTTGATTTATATACCGGTGTTAGTGTTACATTTACAGGTATCAGTCCTGATGCCAGAATTATTGTAAGTAATGAATGGGAGGATGATTATCTTAAAACTTTAACATTTACTGCAGATAAGTCTGAAGGTATAAAGCTTGGGGATAATATTACGGTTTCATGTGATACATCATATGAGGATTTGGCAAGGCAAGGCATTATAGCCCGCTCAATGGATATGGAAGTTGCAGCAGACATGCTTAGCTCTTATTGTGAGCATGTATCAGATGTGAATAGTGATACTATGAATACTATATATTCTGAAATAAAAGACACGATAAAAAAAGAAACAGAAGATGTTACATATAGAATGTTATATGCGGCAACTGGTAATACTGACTATTTATATCATCTAAATGAAGAAAATGCAGACAATATCCAGATAGAGAAAGCGTATTTTCTTGATAAAAAAGATAGTGGTGAAGAAAGTGGCGATAATGGTTCTAATATTATAAGGAATTACATTGTTGTAGAAGCATCAGCAGATATTAGTGATAATGAGTCAGTAGAAAAGGTTTATTTTATGTTTGTATACAATAATGCATATATAACAATAGATGGTGTATTTAACATTGGTCATGATAATCAGAATAAACGTTTTGCATGTGGTACAGATGAGAAAAATATGTACGACAGTTATGTGGGTGACTTGAAAAATAACTATACAATTGATAAAATAAAGTAATTATATGGGAGAAGGAGTTATAAACGGGATGAATTACAGAAAAAAGGTACGTCTTGGTGATTTACTTGTTCAAAAGGGAATAATAACAGAAGAACAGCTAAATGAAGCTTTAAAGATGCAGAAAGAAAAGAAACTCATGCTTGGAGAGATGATTGTATCTATGGGTTTCGCCACACAGAGTCAGATTAATGATGTATTATGTGAACATCTTAAAATTGACTTTGTGGATATGAGAGAGGAAGAACCAGATCCACAGGTGCTGTCACTACTTGATGAGTCTATTATGAGAAAGTATACCCTTGTGCCTTTAAGACATGATGAGAATAATGCAGGTGCGCTTTTGGTAGCTATGGCAGACCCTATGAATATCCTTGCTATGGATGATATTAATATTATAACAGGTATGCAGGTTGTTCCGCTTCTTGCTAATGCACAGGATATTAATGCATTTCTTGATAAAGCATTTGGACAGCAGCAGGCACAGAATATTGTTGAGCTATATAAAAAAGAGCAGGGAGATAATAATAAAGAGGCAGAAAAAGAAAATAATGCCAGAAGAGAAGAAATAGAGAATGCTCCAATAGTTGTTCTTATTAATAATATAATAGAACAGGCTGTAAGACAGCGTGCAAGTGATATTCATATAGAACCTATGGAAAAAACAGTAAGAGTGCGATATAGAATAGATGGTAATCTTAAGGAAATAATGAAGTATGATAATGCACTTCTTGGTGCGATTACGACGCGTCTTAAGATTATGTCAGGAATGGATATTTCAGAAAAACGTAAACCACAGGACGGGCGTATAACGATAACTGTTGACAGAAGAGAATATGATATCCGAGTATCTAATTTACCAACTGTATATGGAGAAAAAGTTGTTATGAGAATTGCCTCCAAAGAAGGATTTAATGTAGATATATCAAAGCTTGGACTTACAGAAAGAGACAGGAAAGTGTTTCAGGATATATTAAAGAATCCTCATGGAATCATACTTGTAACAGGACCTACTGGTAGTGGTAAGTCAACAACTCTTTATACAGCATTAAGTGAACTTAATACAGAAGATGTTAATATAATAACAGTTGAAGATCCGGTAGAAGCCAATATAGATGGAATAAATCAGGTACAGGTTAATACAAAGGCTAATCTTACATTTGCATCAGCGCTTCGTTCTATATTGCGACAGGATCCGGATATTATCATGATAGGAGAGATACGAGATTCAGAAACGGCTGAGATTGCGGTAAGAGCTTCTATTACCGGACATCTTGTTGTTAGTACATTGCATACAAACAGTACTGCAAGTTCTGTAGCAAGACT